>JARFXS010000113.1 GCA_029194465.1 Candidatus Nitrosocosmicus sp. | reverse complement strand
CTCCAAATTCATTGAAGATACTTTTTCTTAGTGAACATTACTACAAAGCCTTTAGTTTTAATAAAAGAAAATTGTCGGATGCTGTTCTTGTAGATAATGAAATTTTATCATTTTTCATGTTGGAAAATGTCAAGAACGGAAAATTAACAGAAACATTAAATGAATCTGATTCACAAAAATTTTCCGAGTTTTTGAGAATATTTGATAATAATTATGACACCAAATCCGCCATCAACTATATAAGAAAGTGTATAAGAGATCTAGAAAATCCTAATTATGTAAAGAAGATGACTGATTTACTTGGATTGCGATATTATTGATATCTTAAAATCTAATGAAATTGAATTCTGCAGGAGTTGGAGTAATAAGACAATTACGATTACCGATTCTTTTCAAATCTTAGCCAATCGAGCGTTAAAGGGCGACTATTTCCTCAACCGTGTCATTCTATTTCACGGAATTGAGGAGTCTAAAAGGGGAGAAGAGCTTATTTTGTCAATCGTATCACAAGTCAAAGAAATTTCCAAAGTACAAGAGATATATGTTTACGTTCATATCGATGATAACCTTTCATTTACAAAATCAATCCTTGAAAAGAACGGCTTGAAAAAAATCGATAAATTGACAGGATTGGTGAATGTGGTTAGGGACCAAAAATACTTTTCAAAGAATGAATATGAAAAACTAGAACAGGTCGTTGATAACGAATCTTGTAAGGTGGTCAGCTCCGCCGAAGAATTCGATGATTGGCTAGATATTTATTCAAATTCATTTGGAATCGACATACAAAAAAGAACCACTATTCGAACTAGTCTTCAAAAAGAGAATTTTAGGGAAAGTAAACTAATTTTGTATGAACAAGAACTTGATGATAAAAAAAATAACCATAATAGTTTAACAACTTTGGGCTGTTGCTTGCTTTTCCCTTCAAATGGTGTCCTCGGTTTGTACTGCTTAGGTACCGATAAAAAGTTTCGAAATACTGGTATTGCTTCAAGCATTATTGACTTTGCAATATCTTATGCTAATACCAAAGGATATGATTTTCTAAGCCTTCAAGCTTTGCATAGTGATAATACAACAGGATTTTATCAAAGACGATATTTTGAAAAAGTTTACACCAAGACCATCTTTTCTCTTCCTATCAGTTAGATTTAATATATCATTTGGTCCACTTATTTAAAATCTATTGACATTTCTTGAAAGTATACAGGAGGATCTAATTTTTCCAATATTCATATATGAGGATGAGCACGGTTACAAGCAAAGCTTAGATTCTGGATACATGAATAATTCAAAAGTATTTTCAAAAAATTTAGTCAATAGGCTTGAGGAGTTGGCTCAACTAAAAATATCAAACATGTTGCTATTTGGCATTCCAAAAAAAAGAGACCGCTCAGGAAGTGAGGCTTTCAATAGGAATGGAGTTATTCAATTAGCAATTCAAACGATAAGGAAAAATTTTGACAAAAAATTTAACATTCTCTCAGATGTTTGCATATGCCAGTATAATACAAGCGGCCATTGTGGTGTTACAAATGGCTCTAGAGAAGGTAACAGCCAGCCTATGCCTGGAATGAGAATAGACAACGACAAGACCTTAAATATTCTTGGAAAAATTTCATTAAGTCTTTGCGAAAGCGGAACCGATTTCATTGCTCCATCGTCAATGATGGACGGTCAAATCTTGTACCTTTCTAATTTGTTAGAGGAGAGTGGATTTAAAAAAGTCAAGATCATGAGTTACTCTGCTAAACATAATTCTTGCCTATACTCCCCATTTCGTAATTATAACTATCATAGTCCTAACTTTATTGATAAATCAAGTTATCAAAGTAACTTTAACAATCCTAGTGAATCAATAAGAGAAATTTTATATGATATAAAAGAGGGTTCCGATTGGATAATGATAAAACCATCATTTTGGTATATGGATTTGGTGAGATTAGCTAAGGATTTAGTGGACGTTCCTTTAGTAGTTCAGAATGTCTCAGGTGAGTATGCTTTGCTAAAGGCAGGCTCAAAAATAGACCCTATTGACCAAATGGAATGGACGGTTCAATATCTCAAAAGTTTAAGAAGGGCTGGTGCCGATAAAATAATTTCTTACTTAATATTTGATTTGCTTGTAGACCTTGGGAATGACCATACATTACCAGCTTGAATTCTCATTTAATCTTGTTGGGTTTAAGATCATTTGACCGCTTGTAGAATCAATGTAATATTTTGTATTATTTGCAGTAATTTCCCAACCATAGTGATTACCGCCGGTTAGAGGTTCAACCGTACTGCCTAATACCTTCCCTGTATCGTGAGTATCTTTGTCTGCTTGGTATATTGTCCCATTGGCGTTTACCATTACATACTGAGATGTAAATTTTCCATCAAGGTCTGCAAATGTAATTTTGCTTAATTGATCCAAGGACTGATTGTATACGTCATGTAAAATTATTAAGTAAGCTTCCTCCGGTATGAGTCTAGGAGAAGAAGAATTGGGTTGACTTAATGAGTAACTCAGTACCCAATACATCGCAAAAGTAAATCCAATGGATAAAAGAACAATGAATATTACTTTATTGCGGGCAGCATCAAGCTTCATTAAGGTATTTTATTGACAGAAAAACACTATATAATCATTGATTTATGCTGTTACGATTAGAATATATATCAATTCTTTTAAATCCTAAATATCCCGCGGTAGCTCAGCCTGGTAGAGCTTTCGGCTGTAGTTGTTGGCAAAATATTGCTAATCGTACATCAGCCTATCAGGCTTACATTCAACAGTAACCGAAGAGTCGCAGGCTCAATCAAGAAATAAGAGATTATTTTTTGGAGTAAATCCTGCTCGCGGGATACAAACAGATAAAAATATTTTTTTATTGGTTGGGATTTATTATGGCACGTCCAATGATTTTACCATTCTTCAAATCATGTAGGGCTTCATTTACCTGGTCGAGAGCAAATGTTCTATCTAAAACTGTACGTACCTTTCCATTTGATGCAAGTTCCACTAATTCAGTCAAATCCTGAAAAGTACCCGTATAAGCTCCAGTCAATGTATACCCTCTCAACGGGATCATTGGCAAGTTCAACTCCATTGATCCGCCAAATAATCCAACCATGATTAGCTTACCTCTTTTTCGTAACATATTAAATGAATTTACCGATGTAATGTTGTTATTTACAAAGTCTATGACGACGTCAGTTCCAAAACCGTTGGTAAGATCTTTGATCTCTTTTACAACATCTTGTTTCTCTTTTGTATTGATAATGTTATCTGCACCAAGCTTTCTTGCTTCTGCCAATTTTTGATCATTGACATCTATTATTGTTATTTTTGATTTGAATATGGCTTTAGCGACTTGTACGGCCATAAGCCCTAATCCACCAGCTCCTACGATTACGATATTATGCCTATCTTCCAAACCTGGTATTGACTTTGCTTTTTTTACAGCGTTATATGCTGTCAATCCCGAACAAGCCAATGAGGAAGCGGAATCAAATTCAAGATGGTCAAGTCGTATCAAAAATTTTGAATCTGGGATTAGAACATATTGAGCATACCCTCCATTTTGATAAATTCCAAGGGTTCTTGGATTGTCGCATAAATTCTGTTCACCAGACAAGCAAGCAGGACATTTGCCTTCACCTAGCCACGGATATACAAGCACCTTATCACCTACATTGAAATTTCTAACGCCGTTACCCACCTCTTCTATTGTTCCAGATATTTCATGGCCAGGTATAAGAGGAAATTTAACACCTCTATCTTCAACCTTCATAAAGACGCCTTTTGGTCCTGCATAACCGCCTTCCCATAAATGAAGATCACTATGACATACACCCGTCGCTGCAACCCTAACTAGAACTTGATTTCCTTCAGGTTTAGGTTTTTCTACTTCGTTAATTACTAATGGTTCATTTGTTTTAATAATTTGAGCCCCTTTCATATCAAAGTCATGGTCTCCTAGTTTAATTATCTTTACTAACGATTAAGTATTCAAAAGAATATATTAATTCATATTCCAAAACTATTGATGTCAATGATGACGACGAAGAGCCGTCTGAAATTATATGGTGACGAAGATTATGAGTACTGAGACATCAAGCTTTTTAAAAGATTTATATTATTTACTTTGTTCCACTAATTCGTAGGATCAAATTACCCTTAAAAGCAACATATTACTGAGGTAATACTCTTCATACGAGTCGGAAATGAGGTGGGTACTCAATTCAATTACTGCACTGCCATTTTGATTTCTTTGGTAGTACCGTATATGACGTTATTTGTTATACTGCTTTAAAACCTATCTTTATGGATCTGTATTTATGGGCTGTAAAATTATATACGGTGTTAGTTCATGGTAAATCAAATTTAATGAATTCGATACAACGGTTCTTATTATGTTCGATATATAGCAACAATTTGATTGATAGCCAAATTCCTAATCCCATATTGCCATATTTGATGAAAAAATTGGAACTCGATGTGACCTTTTATAATAATCAATTAGCTAGACTTGAAGACTTGGGCCTAATTGTTACAAAGCAAAATGAAGTAGATTCTGGGACAGGTTCAGCCAATACAACTTGTACACTTACAAACTTGGGTCGTGAACAAATTAAAGTTGTGCTAGTAGGAGGCGTATTTGATCTACTTCATGTTGGTCATATTCATACACTAAAATCTGCAAAATCATTAGGCGATGTCCTGATAATTGTAGTTGCAACTGATTCAACCGTTAGCAACTTGAAAAAAAATCGCAAGATTTATCATGATGAAAAAAGTCGTTTAGAGCTAGTTTCATCTATAAAATTTGTAGACAAAGCAGTAATAGGGAGAAAAAAATCGATATATGATACAGTAGAATTTGTAAGGCCAGATATCATCGCTTTGGGATACGACCAAACTCATGATGAAATATCTATGAAAAAGAACTGTATTGATCGAGGTTTGAACCTTGATGTTGTCAGACTTTCTTCACCAATTCCCGAACTCAAGAGTTCCTTAATTAAAAGCGAATTGGGAAACTCTTTTTATGATCTTTAAGTGTTTCTCACAGATTCTTTAATTCTTATCACAACACTATCTCCATTTTTTAGATTGGAAGACTCTTTTAAATTCAAAGGACCAATGACCTCTATCAGGTTGTTGTTATGATGGGTCCTTTCTAATAGAAGAATATGAACATCATTTAAAATATCAGGCTGTTGTGATTCGATCATTTCTTTAGGAAGCTTTGGCTCTTGAGTTATAGTAGCC
>JARFXS010000112.1 GCA_029194465.1 Candidatus Nitrosocosmicus sp. | reverse complement strand
TGAAATCCAAATAATATAGAGGTATCTTGGTTTAAATGTTACAAATTACACATTGTTAATAAGAAAAAATGTTAATCAGGACCCACTATAGGTAGTGCCTTGCTAGCGGGCAAAGTTATAATTTTTTCTTGTTGATCCTTATCTATTCTTTCAAATTCAAGTGTCATCTCAATAGGTGCGTTATATTTTAAACTCAATTCTTCTGCAAGTTGAGCTATAGATTGTTTATCTGCAAATTCTTTAGAACCTTGCAAGAATCCCCTTGTTTGTTTATATGCTACTTTACCACCAAACTTTGAATTGAGAAAATTTGCAATATCTTTAACCTTTTCAACCGGTATCTCGTTGTAATAGAAACATATTCCGTTAACGGGTTCCTTATCAAATGGCGTTCCGTATCTATACCAAAATACACCAAAATGCTCATGGTCACCTTGTAAACATTTAATCTCCCAATGATTTACATTGTCAATCGGATAAGTTCCATCTCTCAAATCATTTAGGCTGAGCCTCCAGTATCTAACACGCATGTTTATTTAGGGATAAGACTATGCATTTTATATTTGTAGATTTATTTTGATGTTCTAGATCTACTTTTTTGGTTTACAAGGGCATTGTATTCCTTAATGTGACTTGCTAGGAAAAAGATGAAATGAATTATCATGAAGGAGAATTTTACAAACCGTTATAAATCCTTGTAATTTGTCTAAATCTATTTGGATAATAGATTGGACTTGTTAATGGAAATGGAACAACGCTTTGATAATAAAGACGAGACATATTTTAAGAATCTAGTTGACCACAAGGATTATGTAATAAGAACTAGAGCCGTATGCATACTGGCCGATATTTCTGGAGAAAAAGCGATTGAACCTATTGGACGAGTTCTATTAAATGATTCAGACCAACTTGTAAGACACGAAGCAGCCTTTTCTCTGGGCCAATTAGGGCACACAAGTGGAATAGACGTTCTATCAAAAGCTGTGCTAGAGGATCCAAGTTTTTTTGTTAGGCATGAGGCCGCAGTAGCATTGGGAGTTATAGGATCCGAGCAATCACGCAAAACCCTTGAACAAGCGCTAAATGATGAGAGCGAAGAGGTAAGGGAATCTGCAATGATAGCACTAGCAAATCTGGATTATATTGCGCATGTACAAAGAACTAACAAGTTTACAAGTTTGACCGGTGGATAATTATGGTGACTATTGATTCAACTTCAAGAAAAATTAAGACCATCAATCTTACACAGGGAAATATAATATTATTCCATACTCTATAGATGCGTTGGTAATTATAAAAATCGACAAATTAATATTGATTCCCGAAAAAATAGTACTATAAAATGTCTGATCTCAAACAAGATGAAGGCCTTGCTCTACTTCTTGAGGAAAAAGTAAACGAATTTAATGAGTGGCGTTTAGAAAACCTCACTATAAAACTAGACTTTACAGGAACTAATTTTTCAAATAAAGATATTTCTAACGCTTATCTTAATGGTGTTAATCTTACTGGCTGTGATTTTTCAAATTCAATAGTGGTGGGCACTAATTTCGTGCAATCCAATTTGTCAGAAACTACTTTTGAAGGTTCAGACATGTCTGAAGCTTTGATCATGTACGCCACAGTAAAGGGTTCTAATATTGTCAAAACCCAATTAAGTAATACCAATTTCATGTGGTCTGATTTACAGAATTCAGATCTTAGAGAAAGCATTATGTACAAGACTATTTTTGTTGAGGCAGATCTTAGAAATGCCAATACCGAAGGACTAGATAAAAATGATGCGTATTTAAAATATGCCAAATTGAAAGGAACTACTTGGGAATAGAAGGGTTTTCTCAACTATCCGTAGACTTGATTAATTCTATAATAAAATAGCTGAAAGTAATTTCAAACTAAATTAGGTAAAATACTTTACCAAATGAAATAAACATAAAAGATTCAACAAGGGTCTCTAGTCTTCCATTATTAGATAAACCATGCTTATTTGAATCTATATTTAAGTAATACCGGTTTATCTCTTCCAAGGGGGGGGTGGTTGTCATTTTCAAATAAGACAATTAATCCCTATCAAGAATCTATCATTAATAAATCTGAATATTTTTATATATTAATCAACTACAAATCTAACGAGCAGTGTCACAGAACATATACCCAGATTCCAAAAATAAATACTGTATAGTAATTATCGATGATGAAATGGATTTACTTGTAGTTTATAAGAAAGCATTGGAACTGTCCGGACTAATCGTTTCGGCTTTTGCAGATCCACTTAAGGCACTAGATGAATTTAAAGTGAACTATTCAAAATATGATATAGTAATGACTGATATACGCATGCCCAATATGGATGGTTATGAACTGATTAACGAATTTAAAAAAATTAACTCAAAAATAAAGGTGATTTTTGTTACTGCACAAGATGTATCAAAATCAGATGTCCTTTCCAAATTAAATGATGGGATCTCAATAGATGAATTTATTAACAAACCTGTATCGTTAGAAAAGTTAAAACAGGCTGTTAAGTCTGTAATTAATAATTCCTGATGCAAAAATTTATTTGAATTACATTCAAAACTATCGTTATTTGTAATTGTCCTGAAAAAAGTCCTATATCATTATATAATAAAATAGCTTACTCTCAAAAATTATGAAATGGGTGCTAATGGAAGAATAAAAACAAAAGAAGCTCCCTTTTCACTCAAGTTGTTCTGGGCCCAAATTTGACCACCATGTGCTTTTATTATGTTTTTACAGATGTACAATCCTAACCCAGTTCCTTTATTTGATTTGGTAGTAAACTTTGAGAATAATTTAGGAAATATTTCCAAATCGATACCCTTACCCGTATCTTTTACAGAAATTTTTACAAAATCAGAATCTTCTTTTCTGAATTTTTCTATATTTATCATAATTTGTTCATATTCATCAGTAAACTTTAGAGCGTTATCTATAAGGTTCGTAAGAACCTGTAAAATTCTAGATTTATCAATCTCAACAAAATAACTTTGAATCTTTGAATGAGAACTATTAAATGAATTTTCATCCTCTCCTTCTAAAAATAATAATCTGGGATGATTATTTTTCAATTTCTCATCATCAAGGTGAGGATCTAGAAAGTACTTGTTACTGTCTAAATTAGTTGATTGTTAAAATCGAGACGCTTTCAGATAAGAATTTCTAATATCAATTAGTTCTTTCTCTAATCTAAAAGAATCAGACTCAATTCAGGTTATATCCTAGTGCGTATTGGTTAGTTTAGGATCTTTTTAGCGTTTTTAATAATAATATCAAACATAACTCATTTAAATGACTCGACGACCTTTATCTCGTCTTTACCGTCATGAAGCAAATCTTGGTCCAAAATAGACTTTAATTACCTCGGACATCATTAGGATTGGCTGCAATGGATTTTCAGTTCGTGCACTGTAATATGAATAAAATCGTTTTGAAATGCTCGCTTTCTTTTAATTTCTTATTGGCTTTTTTTAAGTTATCGATATCTCAGTTTTGTTTCATAAATTCTCCAAAAAGTAATGCCGACTAAACCTTTGCTCTGCTATTTGAATAAGTCGATAATCCTATAGCATCATAAAATGAATCCTTAGAATCATCTTTTAGCAACTCATTAACACTGAAACCCGCTTTTATCTACTATTAAAATGGTTGACTTAGTTTAAAAAGTTTTCAATAACTCTAAATCCATATTGAAAGATTTTTGACGTCAATAATTCTTTCTCAGTTTAGTTCTTGTATAATCAGGGAATTCTACGATCGAAGGCACTAATGCCTTTAATTTTATGTTATTATTCTTTATGGATTCAAATATGGATGGAATCAAGCCTGCTCTGTGCTGTCTAGCAAGGCTCAACGAATGGAAAGAATAATCATTATTTCCTTTTTGGCGGAACGTATTATTGTTTCGTAGAGATTAGTGTCCATTCTTAGACTTTGAAAGAATATCTATTCTCTGGATCATGTGCTATCAATATCATTAATGATATCGCTGCGTCAATACTATTTTTTCCATAACTCTTCAAGATTGAAGGTAATATTTAATATAAAAGGATCGTTGCTAACTAGCATATTCTTTATTTGCTTACTGTCTGTTGCAGTATCTTTACTTTCGATATTCGAGAAAAGCATTTTATTCGTTACTAGAAAGTTAACAATAGGTAGATTTTTTATGTTCCTTATTTTAATTCCGATGTCCATAAACAACCTCACTAACTCTATATCTTCTTTACCATTTATTGAAATTACCCATCTAATTCCCTCATGATACTTGTTCTCGTATTTGTCCATTATTTTCTGGTACACTTCAAAAAGAGACTGGTATGTTAATCTAAGCGTGTTCATATCAGAACAAATTAATAGTTCTTCGGATGTCTCTGCGAGGTTACTAATATTCTTATAAATTTCATTCCAATTATCAATTACTTTTGTGGATATTCTGTGATTCCCTTCTCTAATTTCCCTAATCCTCTGCTCAGCAGGGATAGCTTTCTCCCAAAGGCTTTCAAAAACCTCTTGCTGTTGCTCAACAATCTCCATTACATTGCTATATATGAGGTGGGCAACCGGCTGTGCTTCTTGTAAGTTAGCAGTAGCTAAATACTCCTTTTCCGTTACGGCCATTCCACCTTTTGCATTGTCGAGATGACGTAATTCGGCAATTTTCATAAATTCTTCACAATAACGTAAATTACTGTCATTAATTTCCGTAATAAAGCGTATTAAAATTCCTCTTCTATAGGCTTCCTTAAAACCCTTCCTTATGGGGCTAACTCCCATTCCGATAGAGGGTCCTTGTGAGTTTGTATAATTATCCCATTTAATTGAAGTATTATCGAGAACTGTTAAGATCATTTTGGTAGTTTTTTCACTTCCATATATAACTTCGGTCCTTTCCCCCTTTGATTTGATTCCATTTATGGCATTGAATGATTTTGAAGTATCGATGTTAGATCTTTCATTATATTCACCATGGAAACTTTTATCTCTCAAATATTTGTTTTCCTCATGCAATTCTCGCTCATGCATTTGCTATGTACCTCTGACTATATGATATGACTATATGAGCTGATCTTAAGTAATTCACGATATTGTATTTAAGATAAAATATTCAGATATTTAAGAATTGTTCATAATAATTAGATTTAGTTATCCGTGCTATAGTTAATATGGAAATAATAAAAAACGAACTAATTTATCGTAACATCGGTTGATACAACAATCTAATCAAGAAATAAAGAATAATAGACATATTCTTGTTTTTGAGGATAACAAGAATCTCAATTTCGGTCCTGGATCCTCTATAACCTCAACATTAAACTAAAGTTCGCATATCTTTTTATGTTATTGTCATTATAAAACAGTCTAGGTCATTTACTGCCATTTTATGTAAAAAATTAATATGTATGCATATCTTTTTAGATAAGATGGAGGAAATAGGTACTGCCGAAGGTTTAGAAGAATCCACTAAAACAATCCTCAATGTCTTAAATAATTCTAAAAATAGTCTTTTAATATGTGCAGACCAGTACTGGCCTTCAGTCGCTATTGGAATAGAGGTTTTTAACAAAGGAATGTTTGACCTGAAGAAAAGAAATGTAAGATCTAGATTTATTACCGAGGTAACTAAAGAAAATATTCCTTTTTGTAAAGAATTATTGAAGATAGCTACAGTACATCATTTACCCGAGGCTAAAAGGAAATTTTGCAGTAAACGAAAACGAATACATTGCATCGGCAACGATGAAAAATTTACAATTATTAACTCAAGTCATTTATAGCAATTCAAAGGCAGTTGTAGAACAACATAATTTCTTTGAGAATCTATGGGAAAAATCTATTTCTGCAGCAGGAAAATTGACGAAATTGAGAAGGGTATAGTTCCTGAAATTGTGGACGTCATTAAAATCAGTCGACATAAAGAGTATTTATTTTGATGTCTTAAATTCAAGTGTCACCGAAATAATGCTTATTCTTACTACTTCAACTATTTTTATGAGGAGGAAACGACGGAATAGTGCAGTCTTTAATAGATGCTTCAAATAGAAATATAAATACGAATAATTACTCCGTCATTTAGTCAAGCAGAAAATGAAATTAATAATCTAAGTCAAGAGACAATATTGAAGTTAGATGTATTGAATCGCCATTTGATGCGAGGATAAAGTATATTGGTTGTGGATAAAAAGTACTCGCTGATAGTCGAATTAAAGAATGACAAAAAGCAGAAATTTACCGAAGCAGTTGGCTCGGCAATATATTCTACAAGCAAACCAAATGTAATATCATTTGTTACCATTTTGATACATTGTGAAACAAACCGAATTGTATGAGAAACTTAAAATACTGACGAGGATAAGGAAAATTCATACGAAAGCTTGCGACTTGCAGACAAAACAAAATGAGTTTGTAATATCGCTGCTCATGGCTACGAACTCCAACACAAAGCATTTTGACTTTTTGCAAATTTATTAAAATACGATATTAATAAAAATGATTCTATAAAGCAATTAATAGAAATGCTAGAAGACTCAACGTTTGATAAAAAATATTTTAGATGTTACTAAGATTGAGAGTAACAAACTTTTGTTACATCGACAAATTTTAACTTAAACGTTCTATTAACTACTACTGTCATAAGGGATTACACAACACAGTTAAAAAAATTTACTTCTCATAACAAGCGGATAAAACTACATTATACTTTACAGGATGAAGTCTTGGGAGGGAATACTCTTATTCATGCTGATAAGGAAAGAATTATTCAGGTTATTTCAAATTTGCTCGATAACGCAATAAAATTCATTGAAAAAGATGGATCGATAAGGATAACTCTTAAGATATTAAAAGGAGATAATCCACATGCGAATGGATATGGATACGCAGAAATAATCATTAGAGACACTGGAAGTGGGATCTCAGACGAAATCCTACCTCATCTTTTTGGTAAATTTTCTACTAGGTCATTTCAAGGTACCGGATTGGGGTTGTACATTTCAAAGAATATTGTTGAGTCTCATGGTGGAAGTATGTGGGCCGAAAATAATAAGGATGGAAGAGGTGCAACTTTCTCTTTTAGAATTCCATTAATTAAGACCGATCTGATTCAAAATAGTTCTGGAGTGAGTTTATAGAGTGAAAATCAAAAAAAATAAAATAAAAGTTCTTATCGTA
>JARFXS010000111.1 GCA_029194465.1 Candidatus Nitrosocosmicus sp. | reverse complement strand
CTAAATAATTTTATCCGGAAATACTCCATCTTTCTTCTAGATATTTGAGGCTGGGACATAATTCCTAACAAATATAGCTGGTCTCATAGAGTATCATATTTTGATTGAAACAAATACTTACCACAAGACCAACTAAATACAATTCATCATCAATCCTAATTAGCGTTTTGTATATTGTTGGACTGATCGATTGGTCATCGAATTACATCAACCTTCGCCGTAAAAGAGGTAGACCTTATGTATACTCTCCTACTATCATATTACGTTGCTTTATAGTCCGTGTCTGGTTTCGGCTCGATTCAAACAGGTCACTGCATCACTTTCTATGCTTGGACTTACCATATAACAAAAAAGTGATGAAAGCCTGTGGTTTATGAATATCATAATTGCCAAGTAGACGTACTTTTGACAGACGATTAAAGACCATCTATACCGATATCAAAGAAAGAATATCAACTATGGGAAACCTGTTTGTTTCTGAAGGAGTGATTAAACCATACATCCTTGCGACAGACAGTACTCTGATAAAATCAAATGGTAAAGTATGGCACAAGTCATCGATGAAGGAAGGAATATTACCGTGTTCAGGAATTGACACTGACGCAAGATGGGGTCGCAGTCGTACCAAAGGATGGATATTTGGATACAAACTACACTTGATATGTAATACTGATCCTTCTCCTACAATAATACCTCTATCGGCTGATGTTACAACAGCCAACGTATCTGACAAACCAATTTATCCAGATGTAGTATCATGTCTATCCTCTGAGATACTAAAGAAAATTCATTATATGGTTGCAGACCCCGGATATGATGGTAAGAAACTGTATGATATGAGCATTAAAAGGGGATTTCAGCTTGTCTGTCCAGTTAAAGGATACAAGCGAACATCCAAAGAAAGACTAAATCTGGTTGATTTTTATCAATCGGCTTTGGGACAGGTAGTTTATTCAAGGAGAAAGATATCCATAGAACCGCTAATTGAACATCTCAAATCAGTATTTAGAATAGACCAGGTACCAGTGAAAGGACTGGATAAGGTACGCGGTATTGTATTACTATCTGTATTGCTATATCAGATAACAGTATATTATAACTACAAGATACTAAAGACAAATTTCAGAAGAGCAATCAAGTACCTGATAGGCTGTTAGTGTATTTCTAAAGCCATTATTAATGAACGAAATACTGAAATGAATTATGACCCAGGCTCAGATATTTAAGGAGCGCGTCAGTAGGATATTTGTCACTAGCGGTTGAAGCATGATGATCCTGAAGGTCCGAATCATTATATATTTTTTCTTTTATCTTATCAATCCATTCCGGAGAAACGGGAGTTTCCTTTTTTCCATTTTTTTCATGCTATCTCGTAATCCTCAATAAAGGCAATATTGTATAAGGAACATTCTCCAAAACACGGCTCTTTCTTTTATATTAAAACCTTGCAAGCGTTCAAATGTTTTTTGAAAAGAGGGATTAGCGAAAGATGCTTCACATCCCCCAAGGAATTCACCGAGGATTCGAACTCGATTTGCCGTTCGATTTTTTATACATTAAAACTCAAACTTAAATTCCATAGATCTCAGACTAATCCCTTTTTTTGTGCTTCTTGTTGTTAATAGGACTTTTATTATCCCTATACGGACAGACAATGTCAAAGTTCGGTATCTTTGCTATTTCATAGTCATCATAGAATGAAGTTAGGATTATTTTACCCGATCTATATTTCCCAATGAATTTTTAGAGGAATTCAAAATTAAATGGTTTTAAAATATAGTGATTAAAGAGTGCATTGTTATCAAAAGAAAGGAACAACCTTTGAATAAATTATTAGTCTTTAAATCAAAAGAATCTAGAGGAACTTACTCCCAAGTAAACCATTGTACTGTTTTGATCTCATAATACCAATTTCCTTGTCCAAGATAGCGTGAGTTTCCTTTATAATATTTAGTATTAAAGTAATTGACTTTGTCTTGTCTTTGGAACCGGCTTTAGGAGAATCAATTATCTTCCATAATTCTTTAATTGACTCATTTAACACAAGTCTGGTTTTTTCGCACTCTTCCATCATAAGATCGTCAGGATCAATGTTTTTTCCTCTTTGTCTTATTTTTCATGAAATTAATATCCCTTGATATCGTGGACTGACTTATGTGCAATGTATTGGAAATTTCATATTTGCGAATATCTCTTGAAAAAAGATCCCGAACTTTGTTTCGTCTCCAATCCATTTGTTTTTTATGCTTGTTCATTGTAGTTCCAGTAAAAGGGGTGCTTTTCTTCGTCCCATTCTATGATCCTAATCTAGGTTCCATCTAATAAGATTAGCGAATCCTTGCAATTATTCACTAATTATTCAGATTATTTTCATGTATATGCTCAAAAGTGGCCAAATTTCAAGCATAAAAATTTTTTATTGTTCATATAAACCCCGCCCAGTCCACTTAGTAATATGCTTTATGAAATCCCCTAATACTTTTCGCCTTGATTACCTGTTCTTGGTAACATATTTTGGAGGATATTTTATTAATTTCCAGGATTAATAATTGGTTAGAGCTCCTTAAATCGATAGTAAGTTTCCGTAGAGCATTCATACCATCATATGTGATAAGGAATTTGATAGAGTCTATACCTTAAACACTTGCCTTTACCCATGTGTATATCCATATCATTTCTAACGGACCCGTATACCATAAGGGACTTAATCCCCTAATACCAAGTGATCGTCTACTTAATTTCAGCCAGAGCTATTGGGATCCGTTGGGCAGTCATATGTACATTGACGGCTACAGAGACATGAACCTGGAACAACCCCATTCGCATCAAGTAAACAAAGACAACTTTCTTCGCAAATTGGGATACAACCTGACCCGTTGAATTGAGTTGTTATGAAGGTTTCAGACTTTGATATAACCTTGTAATTTCCAACATATTGATAATGCGCATGAAGCGAATATTCTCCTCCAAAGGATGGAATTGTCATAGGCCTAGATAAATAGTGAAGTTATTTAAGTATTTAAAATTAGAAAAGCTTTTCAGAATTCTTCCACTTACAAATTTGCTTATCAAACACGACATCCCCCGTTCGTAGTACTAGAAAATGAGGTAAACTAAGAAAAGGATATTAACCGCTGTGCCATCGAGAATCTATGACTGATGAGAGTATCACTGATAAAACTTCCAGCGACTTAACATTGGACAAAAATCCGATGCCGTATTTGGATGCTGCTGTTGTGGAAAACAAGAAAGAGAAGATTATGGATTATCATAGTACGATGCATGAATCGTGTGATTGCCATAAGAAGGAAAAGGATCATCGCAGTAATGATGAGAATAAATCATTATCCAAATCATATGTATACGTAATCGGAAAAATTGCTCATCGTTTCCCTAACAAATCATTGGAAATGGAATTGGCCCAAGTAATAGGTAACAAACCTGGGGCAGAAACAAGAGGATTAAGCCAAGAAGAAACAGTTTATCAGGCCCTTATCGACCCCAATAATCGGTACATTGCTCGTCAGCTATGTTATATTCTGAACGTAGAATATTTAGAAACCTATCTTTTAGTGCCTTCCGATCCTCTTGATATTGAAAAACTTGTTAAAGCAGTAAAACCCTCCCCGAATCTTGGAGATATAGATGTTGTAATAGGAAGGAAGGGTCCAATTGCTCCTCCCGAAATGTGCAATGGACTTATGTTACCAATTGTAATGGTCGATCAAATTTATTCTTTTGATCGAGAAACTCTTATTAAAGCAATACCTAGGCAAACAGATATGAGTGACGATCAATTTACGAGGTCTAGTAATGCTCTCTTTGATCGAATAATTCAACTAGCTGATAATGCAGGTTCTACGGATGAACATAGGGCACTAAATTACCTGGCAGTACGTTATGATAAGATATATGAAAGAACACAATTGATGCAGGATGAAAATTATTCCTTTACTGGAATAGAAGTACACTTATCCCGCTTATCTGGCGTGCGCAAAGTATTAGATGTGATTTTCTTTTACCAAAATCGTCAGACATTGGCAGTTAGCAAATGGTTTGTTCGGGTCGATGTAACAGATGAATTTCCATTTCTGGTAAGTCCAGTGCAAGAATATTATGAACGTTAACAATAATTACCAATAAATAAAAAGAATATGTTAAACGTAGGGATCAAACCAAGTGATCTAATAGGATTACGGCCTTTAATGAGTCTTTCAAGTGGGAATCCTGAAATCAACATAGGGATAGTCGATGGACCAGTTGATCTCACACATCCTGCATTTCAGGGATCCAGAATTAAGCTAGTCAAAGCATCCCAAATCGCCGCTTGCACGGATGCCAATGATTTGGCTTGTATCCATGGTACCTTTATAACGGGAATCCTATCTGCTAAAAGAGGTGTTCGTGCTCCTTCTATATGTCCAAACTGCACCATAATTCTAAATCCTATTTTTCAGGAAAAAACAAATGGTATAACCGATCAGCCAGTGAATATGCCAAATAGTACCCCTGTTGAATTGGCTAAGGCGATTATTCGCACTATCGACGCGGGGTCGAGGATTGTCAACCTAAGCGTTGGACTGTCTACTTCATCCATAACTACTTACGACGAAATGATCGACGCATATGACTATGCAATTCAAAAAGGAGTAATAATAGTAGTTGCAGCCGGTAATCAAGGTAATATAGGTCACAATTCAATTGTTAATCATGATTGGCCCATCCCTATTGTAGCCTGTGATTCCACAGGGAAATTCTCCCCGATATCTAATTTTGGCTCTTCAATTGGTAAGAATGGTCTAATGGCTCCAGGAATAGACATTGAGAGCACTTATCCTGGAGGTGGTTACATTAGAATGAGTGGTACTAGCGTTGCAACATCCTTTGTAACGGGGGCTATAGCACTACTTTGGTCTTTATTTCCAGACATTACAGCAGCTGAACTAATTCAATCTATTAGACTGACCAATCACCGAGGAAGGAAACCAACCATACTGCCACCTTTGTTGAATATTGAGGATGCTTGTTACTATCTAGGAGGAATGTTAAATTGATAATAGATATCCAAGTTTACTTCTTTTATCAAAGATCCAAAAATAAGAATGTTCGATAAACTTTGGAAGAAAGTAATGTATAATAGATATATAGTTCTACCACCTTAATTTTCTAATGGCTCAAAATCAAAATAGTTCGACATTACCAGGATTCGTAAAGGAGCACACACTTAAAATGCACAAAGATCCTCATTATAGACAGTCTTATTTAGCGCAGGATGGTCATGAACTTTTACCACAATTCGCTGGATGCATGGGACCCGAGGTATGTACAGATCCAGATGTCTTGTTTTGTCGGTGCATCCGCATAAATGGCCGTATGTGTTGTTTTCCAGGCTAATTTCTTTACAAACAAATCGAATCTTTTTTGGACGTAAAATGAAAAAACCATGATCTGATTCTCCTTTACAATTGTTTCAGCCAATGAACCCAAATAGATCAAATTGGTGCAATCATGTTGTTTGGCTAAAAGGTAATATGGCACAAAATTTGATAAAATGTTAAATATAACTTTTCTGTTCCTAAAACCATGATAGAAGAGATTGAGAAAAGGCTTTTAGAGCAACTC
>JARFXS010000014.1 GCA_029194465.1 Candidatus Nitrosocosmicus sp. | reverse complement strand
CCATAATTGTAATGATAAAATTAGTCGAAGGTCCACAAATTATTAATATTTCTTTTCTGAAGCCATCGAGTAGTGACTCTATCTGTAGATCCTTAATAGTAACCATTTCAAAAAACTTAAGGCCGGAATGAATATCATCAGCTTTTATCTTGCCAGTGTATAAAAGAAAAAGAACCAATCCTACTATTACTGCGCTAACAATGGCAAGGATCCCCGTGATTCCTTCAAGTGCTTGACCGGGTGACCAAGTTCCAGTAGCTAAATGTACTATTGATTCTATTATATTTTCAATGTATTTTATTATTATTATGGATAGTAGGATTTCAATAAGCCAAAACCACCCTATTTTCAGACGCTTAAAACCAATTCTCTTTAAAGAAAGTTCTGCAATTATATGTGATAAAATTACCCCAACCAATTTCCTAAATATGAAGCAAAGTGGAAATATTTAATTTAATGCAAAATTCTAAATATATCTACCTTTATTTGCTAAAAAGGTTGATTCAACATCCTAAACTAGGACAAGATGTATTTTCACACTTAATATGCCGTATTTTCTTTACATACATGTAAATTCGATGTTTTTTTCAAAAACTAAGGGACATGAAAAAATTTCACCTTTGTTATTCCATATTTACATAGTTAGGGTGAAATAAGATCCTATTTCATCCCTATTACGGCTCTCAAATAAATCTCATGATCTTGCTAATGTGATTTCTGTACTTGAAATTTCTATTGAATCGATAACAGTTAGAACCCTCTTGTTGTTGAATCTAGATGTTTGCCGTTATCATTATTTGAAAATGTGATGGTAATCTACAAGTGACCAAATCCTTGATAACAAATCAAATCTTTAATCCACCTAGATCTTAATAATTTATGATACTTTAATTAGACCTACGTTGCGTTATCTTAAGTAAATCATGAGATTTTACTTGGATTTATCTTTTGTCCCTGGTCCACAGATAAACGAAATCTTAGATGTTATAAACCTGATACCTCACCGTCTTATCGGTTCTCAAGAAATTAACTCAGTAGCAATTCCACAATATGTGGAGTTTGAATTTTCTGGCTCCATAAATGATTTTGAAGATGATTTGCGCTTGTCATTGGAAAAGAACTCTATTTTAGATTATGTAGTAACACGAGACTCTCTAAAGGAAAACACATTAACCTTGCTAAAAACTGGGGATTTAGGACAATTGGGTATTTATTTTTGCGATTTTTGTGGGGCATTTTTCAACAGTGAAGAAGGTAAGTACATACACGAGAGGGCCCACTATTTTTATTAGTATGGTTAAGTCGATCATATTTTGCCACTAGACAGTAGCGCGAAGTGGGTTTGAACTTTGAAGATGTTAATTGGTATCTTCACGAATAAACTATTATCTACTATGTTATTGACTATCAAACTAATACAAATATGCTGAGTATTTATGTTTATTATGACACCATATTATTATTATATGAACAAAAAGAAAATTGTGGTAAGGTTCTACGCAATAAATTAAATTCTTACTTTTAATTCCAAGGAAAAAAGATCATTTTCTGTTTTGAATAATATGAAGGAATTTTTCGGAGCCGAGATTGACGGGTCTTATTTTTCCTTATCTTATCATATGATTTATTATCTTAATCATATTCAATATCAACAATCAATTACAAAGTTTGACATCATCTGTTATTATGTTCTTCTTTTTTTGATATTCATTTTACGAAGTTAATTTATAGAAAAAATCCCAAAAATAAAACTATGCAAACATAAAAAAGCCGGAAGTCTAGTAGTAGTTACTAATAATAGGGTTGCATACTCATGGCCCTCTTGGGAAGAAAAATAATTATGCAATCAAAGTCTTTAAGTGTAAATCACCCAGACTATTGAATGAAGGGTAGTCAAGGATTACAAATATGACAGATAGGCTGAGTCCCGTGATAATTATGTTAATTGAACAGGATCAAGGAAGATATTCAAGAAAAATGATTTATTACTGCCGGGGCAATTACGGGCTTGTTTAGTGCTATGACCCACTGCTTATCTAATGTGCCTCATGATTATGCTTATCTAGTTCTTCAACGGTATCAAAGGCCGCGCCGCATCTGCAGTCGAATTTCTTTTTATTTTCTTCTGACATTAGAACAGAGTATATAACAAAGTATTTAATAATAGTATGAATACCAAAAATATTGGTTTCCTACATTTTGATCCATCCCTTTCGAAATCCGGGGTATTGACATAACAAATGACCTCGTGCTCGGACAATAGAAACGAATGTAACTAGATCGAAAAACTACTACTTTAAATCCACACTGATATTTCCTTCTTTAAGAACTAGAGGATATAGGCAGAAGCATTAGGATAGGTTTTATTAATATTCAATAGTGATAAGATCTCCTGAGAAAATCTCTGATGGTCCTTTCCTAACCCAGTTAGTTTATGCTGTATTAGTCGTTTGTCTAGGGAATTTCCTCACAAATTACCTACCTTGAGACTCTTTTGGCTTATAAATAATTTTTTTTATTTCCAATATTTATGCAAACTGTAACGTGAAAATCGTTTTATTCACCTCCGGCTTTCAACTATCAATACTGGGCGCCAGCAGAGGATTTAGAGTATTTTTGAAGGAAATTCAAGAAATCAAATGTTTTACGATATGATTCTTATATCGCAAAATCTTGAATACTATTGCAAGATGGATTCTCGTAAATATCATATTTGCAGAGACTGCGGTCACCTGAGGATTTCTCACAAATATGTTTCAAAACAATCAAAAGACCATCATTGTTACCTATGTTCATGTACAAGATTCCTCGGCTACGACAAAGATTGAGTATTTGTATTTCGTCCGTTCTAATAAGAAAGATTAGCCGATCTGAAGTTTGGACTAATCAATGAAAATTATACCTTCACAAATTTTCTGAGATATTCTAATTGAAGTGAAATATGATTCACTAAGCACCAATAAATTTAGTATATGGAAATGTACTAAACAGTTAAGAATGGTTATAACACTAAAACGGTTAGCCGATTAAATTCCAAGTTGAGGAACATTCAGAAACTACAGATAAAAAATAAAAAAAATGATACTCATCTACTAGACCAAAAATCAGATACTTATCTAGTCAAAATCAAACATGTCTCCAAGAAATCCTTTTTTCTTGTGTTTTCTTTTATTATAATAATCATCATCATCATCATGATCTTTCCCATAATGGTATTTTTGATAATGGTCATCTTCATATTGGTTCTGCATATTGGCAACTTTTTCCAACTCTCCTCTATCAAGCCAAACTCCGCGACATCGTGGGCAGTAGTCAATCTCAACTCCATATTTGCTGCTTAACCTCATTTCCGATTCGCAATTAGGACATCTTAAGCTCATTAGCTTATTATTTAATTAAAACTATTTATAATTATAAGATTAAGGATTTTGGCGGGCTAATGGAGTACTGCATATCTGTAAATATATGACCACCAAAAGCCTATCATTCATGTGAAACAGTCAGTACTAAAGAAAATCTGTTGTTACTTAATTTAGGATATATCTACGTACACGTTAAAATGTTATCTATTTTCCTTCTCCTTTTGATTTTTTATGTTCTATTCTCCTGCGCGACCCCAAATTAGCGTTAAGGTATTAGAATCCATTTGTTGAACAATAATACTCTGCTACCTTTGTCGACTAAAGACCTTGATAGTCAATTTCACAATAGATCTATACATTTGTGTAATCAAATATAACCGTCTTAATGGCAAAGATCGGTGTAATCGTAGGATCGGTTAGAAGTGATAGACTGGGAATAAGGGTGGCAAGATGGATAGAAAAAAAACTATTAAGCAAAAATCACCCCATATTTTTTATCGATCCTTTATAATTATAATTGCCCTTGTTGGATCGAATGCATAAGGATGTGTCTTATCCATCAAAAATGATCCTATCTTTAAGAAATCAGATTAAAGATGCAGACGGTTATCTTCCAATCACTTCGGAATATAATAGAAGTACTTCAACTGCTATGAAAAATACACTGGATTATTTTTTAGTAGAATATTATTTCAAACCGTCAGCAATTGTTTCATACTCTCCAGGATCTTTTGGCGGAATCAAAGCAACCCAACAACTTTGACTTGTGTTTACCGAGTTAGGTGCGCCGTCCATCCCATCTTCCTCCTCATTTCCTCGTGTGCACATAGTATTTGGTAATGATGGGATTTTACTCGATGAATCTTATCATAGAAGAGTAGTCAGATTCTTTGAGGAATTTGAGTGGTATATTGAAGCTCTTGAGGAGCAACGAAAAATAGGAGTACCATATTAAAGATGGTTCTGTCTAATTATAATTTGGCAATCTAGTCCAATTTTTCCTATACCTTTACTTTCATCCATGAAACTGAGCCTTCTGATATGACTATTTTTTTGATCTCAGGTAAAGAAAAGCTAACATAACAATTCAATCTTCCTTGTTCCAATCACAATACTTTAATCGGCTACACTACACTGAATATCGTTTAGGACTCGATCATTGGTGACAATGGTCTTCACAAATGCCGCTAAAGCTCACCATGCTAGAAATGGAGAAGTAATCTTAAGGATAACAGTAGAAAAATACCAAAAATTCTTGCAGTATATAGATGAAAAATTCTAATATTATTTGCAGCAATATACTTCAATATGAGAACATTATTAAAGATAGTTGTTATATTTTCAGTTTTGAGCGTGACTGCATTATTTACTACACTGAACAATAATGGAGCAGCATTTGCAATTTGTAGTGAAATTGATGATCCAAATATATCATGTCATGAACAGTATAATACTCACTCCAATACCGCAACTTCCACTACTTCAACTACGAATGAGGATGAATCAGATTCTATGCTTTGTACAGACTTGAAATGTAATTTGGGAGAAGAATATTTGTTAGACCCAGAAACTGACGTAATGGATGATCCGTTAGATCTATTGGATTAATAATACCTAACTAATGCGGGTATAAATGGGCAAGGACATTCAAGAAAAATTAGTGAAAATCTTATCTTTTCCTTTGATTTAATCAATGGTAGGGGAATAGTAACACAATCATAGCACAATGAACTGATTTAGGAAGAGGTCAAAAATTGCAGTTTATTTTTGTGGTATATTTCACATTATACACTTTATACAAGATACCTTTTGTTTGGTTCTTTCTTTTCTCCTTTAGTTTGACAAAAGTTCATCAAAACTGATCCCCAATTTTTTTGCCGATCCCAATAGGTTTGAAATATTTTGCATGACTTCTTGTTTAGCATCAATTGATTTTGGATCAATCGAGATCGTTTTCTCCAAGAAAGATGATTTCTCCTTAATATTGATAGATTGGCGTTGAGGAAAAATCACGGCATTCATTTTATCATCAAAGATTAGCTTTTCCTTCGGCTCGAGGTTCTCATAAATTTCTAGTTGTTGTTCAGATATTGGCAATCTTACCCGCAGTGCGAACCGTGTCTCAATCCCGGTGGCGGAGAATATTTCAAGGATATGTTCATGATCTGACTGGAGATATGCTTTAGCATAAAATTCTGACGTGACAACTGTTATCTTTTCCTCGCTTATCACAAAATTGGAGTCTCTTAACCATTTAGTAATATTGTTAAAGATAATCTCCTTATTATCGTCAGTCATTTTCATAAATATATTTCTGGAATTATTTAATCTAATTGATCTGGTAAATCATATTATTGTGACATGTTGAACTGATTCTAATATACAAAGGAATTGGTATGCTTATTACCTTGATCTGTTACAAGTATTGTGAAGAGTAATTTATGCTACAAAAATATTCTTCTTACAGGTTATTAATTGCATTACTTAGGACTACCAATACATATTGAAAACAATAATTAGATTTATTCATGATTCCTTACCCATTTCCTTAATAAGTACTCTCTTCCTTTAAATCTAAATCGTCGGGTAACATTATTCTTGAGGCTTAAGGATTGGATGATAGAATTTTAGCCAACCTATTCAGGACAAAATTCCGTCATGTGTTAATTTTTGATTTCATATGAAATCATATCCAAACATGTGCTGATTGAAATAAAAATACCACTAAAAACTCCATGGTCATAAAAGCTATTAATTGAAATATTCGAAAATGGCATTTGGTTCCAACTTTTGCCCTCAAACATCATACAGGGGAATAACACAATATGCGAGAACGTATTAGTATTATCTAAGAGAATCTTCCAATTCTTGAATCTGTAGCATTCTGGGATATCTGCCCAGATCCAAAACTCTACTACATTTGTAGGTGCATCCTAACAATCAAGCATGGCAGGAACATATAACTGGTTTTATCATATAGAAAAATCTATTCAAACTTTAATATATATATAAATAGCAAAATCAATTATGGTAAAAAAACTTGGTATTATTTTTGCAGGACTATTGATAGTATTATTATTATCAAACATCAATGATAATGCAAACATCCAAGTATTAGGACAGCAAAATACTTCTGCAAGTACTACAAACTCTTCTGTTCCCATTGCTCCTGACAAAGTATCAAATATTACAAAGCTTACTGGCGGAGTAAAGATAATTTCTCCAGATAAGGGAGATCTAGTCCCATTAAATTCAAACAATTCACTAGTAATTAAAAAGGAGTTTCAAAGGATAATGTAACATCAGATTGTGATGTTTCTGTTATTATAAATAATGTAAAAACCCTATCAAAATGTTCAACCTACAGGCAGTCAAGGAGACAGTGATTATTCTAACTGGCAATACACAGTATCTAGTAATTATACAAACATCAATGAGGAAGCAACAAAATAACATCAAAGATCCTTTGCTCAGGTAATCCTCAAACATTACAAGCCTATTACTCTGTAAATGTTACGAGCTCTAACTTTACACAAACTCAATTATCTAGCTTCACAACACGATGCTCGAGTCTTCAAATACAACAAATACCGGTAATGTGAGCCAGGCATCAGGCGTATTACAACCTTTGCACAAATTCAACAATTCAATCAAGATACAGGAAATGGCCCAATCTGTTGTAAGACAACTGCAAGCAGTTCTCAGGATCAGGAATTGGCGAGCAAGCAGTAGCAGTAGCAGTAGCAATGACGATGACGACGATTCAAGCAGTAGCAGTAGCAGTAGCAATAGACAATGATGACGACGATTCAAGCAGTAGCCGTAGCAGTAGCAGTAGCAATGACGATGACGACGATTCAAGCAGTAGCAGTAGCAATGACGATGACGACGATTCAAGCAGTAGCCGTAGCAGTAGCAATGACGATGACGATGACGATGATTCAAGCAGTAGCCGTAGCAGTAGCAATGACGATGACGATGACGACGATTCAAGCAGTAGCCGTAGCAGTAGCAATGACGATGACGATGACGATGATTCAAGCAGTAGCCGTAGCAGTAGCAATGACGATGACGATGACGATGATTCAAGCAGTAGCAGTAGCAGTAGCAGTAGTAGCCGTAGCAGTAGCAATGACGATGACGACGACAGTTTTATGGACCGATTCAGCTTCTCGAACAGTATAGATGACTCTGACTTTGGATCCGACAACGACAACGACAACGACAACGACAACGAAGGTTCAGGATCGTCAAGCTCAGGTTTAGGCGGAATATTTGACGACGTCGAAGATACGATGAGATCTGTGGGAATTGATTTCAGTTTTAACTGATAATCATTTCTTTTGTATTCAGACAAAACTATTCCTTCATTTTATACTTTATGATAAGGGGAGATCTTAGTCCTACTTATCTACGGGTTTGAACTAGAGAACAACGAAATCGCGGATCAGAGCCACTGAAATTGACATTCTTTCATATTGAAATCAATTTTTGGGTCTCAAAGTTGATTACATACTGCGATTTCTTATGATTTTTGCCTCATTCTTAAGCCATGGATCTCGAGTAGATAGAATCAATCCTTCATCCATTCTCTAGCTTCAAGATAATTTATTAGATTAATCATTTGTTCAATCCTAATTTTCCCGCCTGCTTGATTCATGCATGATTCGTAATGTTTTAACAGCAATTCGTCTTCACTCTCGGAAATAATCTTGCCTTCTTCAATACTATCAAAGAATTTATCCTCTTTTCCAGTATGGTCATCAATAAAAATGGCGTATGCTTTCAAAAACCTTGCAATAGGTTCTACGAGATGTTTCCTTTCTTCTCCATCATTATCGGCCTCTTTGATTTTCGATTTCCATTCGTTTACTGCTCTAGAGCATGATGGCTATTCTTCTTCCAAACTCATGCTCAATCAGAAATTTGCGTATTTCTTCTGAAAATTCACTATTTACTTTAGTTTCAGGAAAGAAGGCAGTTTCTTCTTTTCCATGGTGAAAATGATCGACATACTCCTCAATTACCACTGAAATAATTTCTATATCTTCTATAGGAACATATTTAGCCTTGTTTAGTTTCTTTGAGCATGTCAAAGCAACATCTTTAATTCTTCTAATGGTAATGTGATCATGCTTAAGATCTTGAGATGATTTCAATTTTGACAATTAAGTATGGTAATTTGTTACTAAATAAATCCTTTAATTCAAGTGCCTGGAAAGGAGGGTAATTATTCACATATGATTGGGCTCTTCATATTCATGTAGAATCCATTGTGTTATAGGTCAACCTGTTAAAGTAAATCTCGATAATATTTTGAAAGTTATTCAAACTTATCATAAATCGATAAACTACAAATAAAACCAATACTAATAGCTGGATTTTGATAATAATCATCCCCATTTTATCAAATATGGTTGAACCCAGAGCGATTCAATCGAATAATTTTAGAAAAATCTGTGATTTGGCTTATTTGGTAATCCGTACAAAGCGTTATGAACCTTAAAGGTTTCCCCGGGTTGGGATTGCAACCCCATTAATTATTTTGGAATCTTCTGAAGCTAAAAAGCAAATTACCTTAGCCAAATCCGCAGGTGCTATCCATGTTGAGTAATTGGACTTAGGCATGGCTTTTCTATTTGATTCTGTATCTATTATGGTTGGAAGGATGCAATTAATGGTTATGTTTAGACCAGTTGTCTCCTCCGCCATTGATTCAACAAGTCTTATTAATCCCGCCTTTGATGCTGCGTACGCAGAATCATTACCACTGGCTTTTGCACCAGTGGCTGAAGATATATGAACAATCTTTCCAAACTTTTTCGCCTTCATAGATCTCAAAACATGTTTACTTATGAGGAACGCAGATTTTAGATTAATCGACATCATCTTATCCCATTCTTCTTCACTTGTTTCACTTACACTTTTGCCACCGATATACCCGCCAACTACATTTGCTAAAACGTGGACTTGTCCAAATTTTTCAAGTATATCTGAGATTAGTGTTTTGACCTCGTCTTCATGTGTAATATCAGCCTTCACGAATTCGACTTGAGTACGGTGATTCTCTTTTTGTTTCTTACTACTTCCCTCAATGATTTTTGACTTTGATTTTTGCATTTCGGTTTCAGATCTATAAGTTATGATGATAGCTCTTGGAGAGAAGTTCAGAAACGATTCTGATACTTTAGAGCCTAATGCACCTGTGCCACCAGTAACCAAGATCACTTGATCATAAAAATCACGATCCATTGGTTTACATTACACGTAGTTATGAATTTACCTTTCCATTCCTCTTTTAAAATTAATGTTCTGCCTACAAACCAAATTTTGACAATATTAATATAATCTTCTCAGCCATAACATCCGAATCAACTGACTGGTCATGATTTACAATATTGCAAATAATGTGAATGAATTTATTTAAATCTTGTATATTTCTTGATCAAATGGACCATACTATTGACGTGTCATTTTTGACCAAATATGATAAACTGATAGTTGAACTGGGCTGTGGTGATGGAAAATTTCTATACCAATTATCGAACAAGGATGAGAACTGGAATATATTTCATATTGGAATAGAGATAGATCCTACTCAGCATCGGAAATCTTGCCTACTACTTTCGAATAGGAAGGATAATTTATTATTTGTAAATGGTCCGTTTGAAAAGGTAATTGACGAGTTACCAGATTATTCAGTAAATGAAATCTTGTCTGTACTACCGCATCCAAAATATATTGATCGTGAAAATGAGGTATTCTGGAAACCATTATACAAAACTTTATTACATAAAATGAAGAAAAATGGTCGTCTGCTATTAATAACCGAGTACACTGATGAGCTCTTTTCACCGGTCATATGTGAAGATTACATGAATTGGAAAGCGTGGATTATTGCGACTTTTACCGAGTTGGGATTTTGTGTAGATAATATGGTTGAAGGGGTACCTCCCAATTATACTTCTACGTATATAGATTTATTTAGTAACGATCAAGAGAGAATCAAAATTCTAACCTTATTTCTGACCAACAATCGAAATTAGACCCCATAGCCTTTTTTTAGTTGTAAGAACCAGAATTCGAGCCTAAATGATATTTAATGTACAAAAAAATACTAAAGTTTTTTATACCTTACTGTCTTCCCGTAAATTCCGATTACTAGGACAGTGATTCCAATCACGATAATTATAAAACCATAAAGTGTCCAGTTTTGATTCGAGTACATGAATGAGGAAGACGGGCCAATCAACGAAATGCTCTGTAACTGAAATAGGATTCCCATAATAATCAATATAGATCCAAAAACAATGCACCATCTACCTGATTTGTGACTAAATTTTGTCATTTCTGGTATGATTGTTAAATTCTAAGGTAGGTATAAAATAAGATCGCTGTATCAAACAAAAAAATTATATACAATTGAGATACCGCTCGAATCTGGTAGCAGGGGTCTGGACTTTCAATGCTGGTTTTTTAGATTTGAAATAAGCTATATCTCATTTTGTTTTCATTTAGAAATCTTACAGAATATAGCGGTAGTATTTTTTTATTTAACCCGTATATTCTATTATTCTATAATAAAATGTAATTCAGATATTGTCTGCTAGAAGGAACAGAATGAATGTCCTTGTACCATCATGATGTATAGTACTGAATCATGCAATATTTGTTATTCATTCATTCTTTTTGGTTGATACTAAGATTTTACAAAGTTTATAAACAATTATCTCAAGATTTCTTAGAATGCCTCTTATTTCCAAAATAGAGAGTCACTGTTCGGGTCACTTCACGATGTAATAAGCTGATTTAGGATATCAAATGAAATAGTGCATGCGCAGATGACTACTAAGCTGGATTTCGTCATCAAATTCCATGGCACAATGCCTACATTGAAAAATACCTATAGATTCTCCACTCGTTCGTTTCATTACGTTTATCGTATTGGTAGATTGCCTATCTCTAGTTGCAACATATTCAGTAATTGAATTTCTTAGCATTATATCTCTAATTTTATGTTTGATATCATTTATGTGGTCTAGATTCTCTTCTATCTCTATCCCTTTAACAGTGGTTGAGTCATAGCTAACCCTACCGCCAATATCTCCATTGTTAGTGTCTTCTGAATTTATGATATTGTAATAATGTGTAATATTATTGTCGTTTGGGAAAAACTCTAATTCCATGTCCCTCAACAAGACGGACCTCGTATTAGCATCAATATTTTCCAAGTCTATATATACAGCCAATAGAAGTAAATTGGATCTGTTCTTTTTAACTATTCTTTCTTGCCTTTAAACGAACCATTATTCTAACCTAAATTTGATAGTGATTTAACGGCATGCCTTGATGCATACGATTGCAAAATGTTTTGAAAATCCCTTTATGAATTTTGATATTTATTTGATGTTCAATTTCTGCTCAAATTAACCCCACTAACAAATCTTACTCCAATTGATCACTAAGAAATTCTGCTTGTTTTGATAATTTATTATTGATGTTTTATTCTTTCAACTCTGTAATTTCCTGCTAGACTAACTCGAATTTTCTTACCACTAATAGGAACACCAATGTATATTACGTTTATGGAGTATCACAAAATTGCCTATCTTTTTATCAAAAGTGTCAAATTATTCCTTAAAAATAAGAAGATGGAATAAGTTGGATGAAGGTGATAAGTATTGGTTTATCTAGATGTAATAGTGTCTTAACTCAATAAGAAATACAGAGACAGGGTAATAGTAATTTTTTATAGGTGTATAAAATTTGACTCACACTAGGTGGGTCGACTTAAATTAGCGCGGGTGTAATACTTTCAAAACAGAGGACCTTTGATATCCTTGTCAACTAGATTCAATCTGTTTTGATTTGCTTGGAGCCTTCTTTTTTGTCACCATCAATGCGACTCCTGCCAGAATTATGACCATAGCTATTACGGTAATTAGAGTTATGTTTTCATGCAATACTACCACCCCTAGAAGCACCGCTATCACCGGACTAACGTAGGCAAATGTGTTTGCGAGAGAGGCGGATGTCACCCTTAGGAGCCAGTAAAAATCAGTAAACCCTACAACCGTAATTATTCCTATCAAGTAAATTTGCGCTACTATAGATTGGATTGAGATCTGCATCAGGTCCAGATCTTTATACTCCCCAAGTATGAAACTCACACCAGTAAGCATCAAACCTCCAGTAATCATTATCATACCTGCAGAAGCCAATATGCTCACTGGGAGTTGGGCTCTGGTTGAATAGATAGACCCAATGGCCCATGAGATTGAACTAATTATCAGCGCTACTGTTCCAATAGGATCAAGGTCTCCTGACCCAATTGAAGGGCCCACTAGGAGCATCAATCCACCAAAACCAGCGATCAAACCCAACATTGTACCTCTAGACATTTTCTTGCCAAGGCTGTCTTTCTTAAACCATCTATACAACAAATAACCTATGATCGCTACCCATAAAGGAATAGTAGAGTTTAGCAATCCTGTCATGCCTGAAGATAAGTATTGGGCTCCCCATGTTAACAATCCTTGTCCCCCTAAAAATAAGGTAACACCCAAAATAAGACTGTCCTTCCATTGATGGAGTGTAATCTTCTCTCTAGGCACCTTTAGCTGAACTCGCATATTTTGTCCTACGTCAGGTATTTTCTGTGAATGGTCGGGGTCGTGGTGTTCCCACAATCTAGGTCTATTTACTTGAAGGAAATAAATTGTGAATAATATTGCGCCAGCTATACTAAAACGCAAACCGGCACTCAAAATAGGAGGGATAGTATCGATGGCCACTTTAATAGCAAGGAAGCTGGAACCATTAATTACCCAAAGGGAAATCAAAACTAACCATATTTTGGTTTGGTGATTCAAATTCATTTTCTTTTGATATTTACTGAAAGCTAGAAGTGAGGAAATAAATGTTTATTTAAATATTTGTATAATAATTAAAGGATGAAACGGAATTTCATTCAGCCTCGCACCTAAAAACATGCTTGATTTTATGGAAGAAATAACAAGCGCAAATGCCTCGATTAGTCCGAGAATTTCTAAAGCAGAATAATCTGAAAATTCTGTGAATGTTACGAAAATACTCGACTCAAACATGATTTAACATAAAATATTAAGGATCAATTTACTTATATCCACTAATGAAAATAATCCCACTTTCTTTTATGGTTGTGTTAACCGTAGTTGCAGTTTTAGTTTCTCTTCAAGTACATTTTCAATGTGTATATGCTCAAAAAGTTGGAGATATAATATCCCCAATGCCCAGAAATGTCACAGTACCAAATACAGATAAAATATTGGTATCAATTGTACCTGGAGCGACATTTCTAACTGAAACTGCTTATAATCCAAATCCTATAATGGTAAACGTTGGTCAGACAGTTTTGTGGACAAATGACGATTTTTCATTTCATACCGTTACTTCAGGGGGGGTGGGAGATGCTGATGCATCTCGGATATTTGATTCCGGGTTGGCAGGTCCAACAGCACTATCTAGTACCGGTAAAAGTTACGAATACAGATTTGAGATGTCAGGAGAATATCCATATTATTGTATATTGCACCCGGGCATGGTGGGAAAAGTGATTGTTATCTAAACTTAACCAACACCTTAGATCCTGCATTTCATAAAAATATCGTTACCTGGAGGGTGTCATTGGCTAACATCTATTGTACTTGTTAGGACCAAATGACGGAGTACTCAAGTCGGTAAGAGTCAATTCCATATAACCATTGCATGCTGACTTGGGCGGATTAATAAACAGGTATTAAAATATTGGAATTAAGTCTCATTCTATATACTTCATTAAGAATAAAAGATTACAGCTTAATCGTAGAATTTAAGTGAATATCCTTTCAGTAGATCACATTTCAATAATTCTATTGATTTTATTGATCAATACTTCATTCTCAACTGGCTTTTGAATGAAAAGATCTGGGTCGAAATCTTGAAATTCATTGCTACGATATTGCTGGTGAAACTGCTCACTAGAAGTCAAAAAGCATATTTTGGTCTTAGTATCAATTATCCTGATTTGACTATATAACTCAAAACCAGTCATTCCCGGTAACTTTAGATCAACCATTACTAAATCATAATAATATGGCTTATATGTCGATAAGGCAATCGCTGGATCATTGCAAATATCGGTAGCAAAGCCCCTTTCTTCCAGTATTATTTTGAAGACAAAAGTGATGTCAAATTCGTCGTCAACTATTAATATTTTTCTTTTGGTCAATATGCAAACCCAACTACGCTTATTTGCTGTTATCCTGTTCAGAATTGTCAAATGGTAATACAAATGAAAATGTTGCCCCTTGTCCTTTCTGATTGTTCTCGGCCCATATCTTGCCGCCATGCGCCTCTATAATGCTCTTTGAAATAAACAATCCAAGGCCAATTCCGTGAAATGATTTAGTAGCAAATTTTGTAAATAGCTTTGGTAGTATTTCATTATCTATACCAGTTCCGTTGTCAGTTATACTTATTTGCACCATATCAAGGGATTTGTCATCATTTTTGAACTTTATCAGTCTAACCGTGATTAAGATAATGCCTCCTGTGCTGGGCAAGAACTTTGTTGAATTGTTAATCAAATTTGAGACAACTCGACTAATGCCCTCCTTGTCTGCAAAAATCTGTAAGTCATCTATTTCATTATACTTGATTTCAATCTTACTTTTTTCAAAATTTGCTTCACAATTGTGAATATTCTCGAGTATGATATCTCTGATTCTAAATTTTTCCATATTCAGGTTTAAGGCGTATCCTTCCATTTTGGTTACATCGAGTATGTCCTCAGCAAGTTTTTTCAATCTTCTAGCGTTACGACTTACTATTTCTACAAGCTCCTTTTCCCTCGAACTAGGTGAGTTATTTTTGAGAATATCTGCTGCCCCAAGGATTGGCTGAATTGGTGTCCTCAGTTCATGTGCAGCTGTGTTGATAAATTCCTTATGCATCCTCTCGTTTAATTTCAACTGCTTGTATAGTTCTGTTTGTTTCCATAAGCTTTCAAAGATCGAATAATAAGATAATACCGTTGATTTGCTGTTAGAATATGTTACTAATCCAATAGCCTCAGCCACGGTATTCTTAGAATCATCTTTTAGTTCAACTGCGAGTGAGTATTTCTTATCAATTACCACTATTGACACTTTGGTTTGCATGCTTGGTTCCATTAGTCTAATTTTGATTCTGTCTGAAATACCTGATCTTCAAATTCGTTTATGGTCTGATAAATCAATTTGTCCTCAGGGACAAATTCTTACATTTAAGGATTTAGTTTCTAGTCTTTCTCTTATCAGGTCAAGGGTCCCAGCATGCTTTTTGACGTCTAAATGCATTTGGTTATTGAAAATATTCCAACAATATCTTCCCTTTGCAGATATGATTAGACTGTAGAATAAATTTTCAAACGTTTCGGGATTTTGAATTATTTCTATCCCTTCATTGTCCACTCCAGTCTCAATATCATTAATCCTATTTTAATATCAATTCCATCTTCCCACAATTCATCAAAAATTGAATTAAAATGCTCAATATATGCTGGTTCATTAGTTGTAAGAAGATTTTGAAGGATTTGTCCGCCTTCTGTTTTTGTATCGTTGCAATCATCTCATTTTCTGATGCAGCAAAGTTGATAGGGGTAGATTTTTTACATGTTTCATACTTATTCCTAATTCCAAAAACTTGTTTACTATTTCGATATCGTTACTATTTGTAATAGATGTTATGATCTTGATTCCATTGTCAGGGTGGTTTTTTCTATTTCCGGTGATCTGCTGATAAATTTCAAAATAGTTATTAAATGCTAATCTTAATCCAGAAGGTCTGGTGCACAGAATAAATTCCCTAGAATCAGATAGGATACTTTTGCTTTTTGAAATAATATCATCAATATTTTGAATTATTTTTATCTCTTTAAGTACGGTGTCCAAATACTCTCTTGTGTCTAGGTCCGTAAATGACGGTTGTAAGCCTGTATGCCTTGTCAATTCCGCTTTTTCCTTTTCGACTACCGCAAAGACTTTTTTCTCTATTTCTTGTACCATTTGTGCAGATCCTATACTAGATAAAAGTTTTGATTCTTCAATGGCTGAGTCTCTTATTGATTGTCGTAACTTCATTTCCTGGGAAACCGTAATAGCCGAAGCATACAAACCAAGTGTAAAGAGATATGTGGAAAGAAGGACTAATGAATGTGCAGCAACGCCGAAGGTTGGTTCTATCGCTGAAGTAGAAAGAGCAATCCCAACTATTGTATCACCAAGGCCAGCTAAGATAAGATAATCTCTAACTTTTGACGATCTCAATTTCTTCGCAACTATGAAGAACGCTAAACCAAATAATATGTTCCCAGCTATCGTTCCCACTCTAAATAATACTCGAAAATAGTATCGATATGCTTCGTCAATCCCGGCAAGACTTTCACCTGAAAAGAAGCCCGGCATCTTACCAATCAAATAGAGTACAAGTGGTAGAGATATTATTATCCAAAGATATATTGGAAATGGGCCAATTTTCTTATAAACATTCCGCAATAGCATCGTAGAGGCTATCCATCTGAAAATAAATCCCACTGGCAGAATTATAGAGTTAAGATAATTGTATAATTCTAAATATGATTTGGGGATTATGAATAAGGCCGTTTCATCCGTTTTTGTTTCTACAAATACAACTTGTCCATCATATTTCTCTGACCCCTTGTATTGAAATGATGATCCTATTATCTGGTTGTCTGGTATAGATTCATCATAAATGATTTGGACCATTAGTAATTTTGTACTGGCGTCTTCAAAAATAGAACAAGCAAGTGTTAATGCAGCAAGAGCATAGAACAAAACTATGGGATTTTTGAACTTACTGGCCCTATACCATGAAAAAAATTTAAAAGTTATTACCAACATGATTACCGTGGCAAGTATTGAACTAGCTGCAAATATCGACTTAGATAAGACATATTCTGGATTACCGAAAACTAACATGAATACCAAAGTTATCAAAATTCCAAATTGTACAATAATCACCGTCCAGTGCATAATGTTGCTTAGGCGTGATTTACTCCTCAATTCTTTACTTACCCTGTGTGCGAAGCTCAGGAGAACAAAAGAACCGATTCCATAACATACAACAATAGTCATAATGAACATGATATTCCCGGTTATGTGATTGTACTCCAATAATTGGCGAGTCATCAAAAGCGAAATAATGACAATCACTATTATCGATATTCCCATAGCAATGGGAAGTTTGCTATTAGCAAGTGGTTCAGTAATAACATTGGCAAGCCTGAGGTTCAATATTCGTGCTAAGAAGAAGATCGTATTAGGCCTTTATCTTTTTAGTTTCTAATTATTTGGTTAATGCCGAAATGTTGTAAAAAATGCTAATAAACGTAACGATTTTTCCAATTTTTACCATGCAACAGCATTATTATTCTATGAGAAAAAGCATCAATTTACTACAAACTGGTTAATAGAGGTAAGTATATTCATATGTTTAAATTGTTAGTAATATGGTTCTAGTCGATATACTAAAATATTCGGTCAATTTAATGACAATTCCATGAGAGAATTGGACCCATTCCCTCCGGGTTATCATACGGTAAATCCATATTTGGTAATTGGAAATGTATCAGAATTCATAAAATTTTCAGAATTGGTCTTTAATGCAGTAGTTGTTAAACGAATAGAGGAAGAAAAAGGATTTTATGCTGAAGTTAAAATCGGTGATACTTATATTATGTTGGAGGAAAATCGGAAGAGTAGTCACCCCTGTTCTCTTTCCTTGTGGATATATGTTAGAGATGTTGAAATTACTTATGATAAAGCATTGAAAGCAGGTTGCAAATCAATTCAAACCCCAACACACATGTACGAGGTGGATAAATTGGGTAAAATATTGGACCCATTTGGAATTACTTGGCTAATTGCAACATTTAATTCCAATATTTGATAAATCTTGTGATCGTATATTAATGGAGCTGAGATCCCTCCGCATTGTCTTATTATTCACAATCTTTACTGATATTAGAGATAGGCAAATATCTAAGCTGTTCTAGTTGGATGTTTTGGTGGGGAGACAACATGATATAAGAATAAGCATAGGACACTGAGGTGAATCCTTTAAGAGCCAATCCACGATTTGATTACCTCACATACACATAATTTACTTTTTCATATTATTAAATATCTTCTCAACAAATTGAATATGTTTGATTGGTCATAGGGGAGAATATTATGACAATAAAGCTAATATTCAAATTGAGTTTAAGTTTTTGCATATCGATAAGGCTACTAGGACATTATTTCCGGTGATAAATTACTTGCGGTTGTCATAAGATTGATATTAAATTTTGCAATAATGAATAAAATATTTCATACTTTATGCCTGAAACCATAATTTATTTGATTAATTACAAAGATCAGCACTCATAAAAGCAAATTTTATATCGCGGATTTCTAATTCTAGAAATGTGGTTAGATCATCGAGATTTACATCAGATAGTGAAAAGGATGATCTAAACAATAATAATGGATTGACGACAGATAAGTTGCCTGGCAGGCTAACCCTATTGGGATTTGAATTCTATAATAGAATAAAATTATTTCCTTGGTGGCTACAATTTCACAAAGGACAAACAGCCGAATCAAACCTCAAGAATAGTATTATAGATTTGGGCAAATCTTTGGGCTTTGAGGACAGATGGATAAAGGATATCCTGCGTCACACCATATCTGAATTCTCAAAAAAAGGCTTAGGCACCGATTATTATGGTTATCATAATATTCAACATGAACTAGAAGCTGTTTACTTTACTCTATTATCAATTTCTGGGATTAACAAAATGGAAAATTTCAAAATATCTCAGGAAGAAACTAGTTATTTATTTGTAGCTGCGTTATTTCATGACTATGATCCACTTAAGGAATTTGATAAACCTAATGAGGATTCTGTTGAATTTTTCATTAGACATGATCCAAAAATTAGGGAATTTATCGCAAAGGCAAATCTGAATATAGACTTAGTAATGATCCTGATTCATAGGACGGCTTATCCATTCAAAGGGGAAATTGAGCAATATGCGAATCAGAAGATTGATGAATTATTCGTTGAAGCTGGAATTTCCACTAGTGATATAAAAACAAGGGAACGTTTTCGAAGTTTAGGATGGTTTCTTTCAGTATCTGAGCGAATAGCTGGATACGCGCTTGGAAATTATGAACACGCTAGGGATATCGCAAGACGTAATGCTCATGCGTTGGGATGGCATCCTTCCGTGATTAATAAAAATTCTGTGAAATTTTTTGATAACCTTATGGTAGAAGAAAAGGAGATGTTTGATTATATTATGTCAAATATACCTACTGAATTTAGGAAAAATTTTTATGATAACGTGGCGTACTTTAAGGAATCATGGAATAAAGAATTAGGATTAAAAGATTCCAAAAGAGGTACCAGATTAATTTTTGTTACGGAAGGCCAAAATGGGAAAGTTGATGAGAACACGGTTAAGATCCTTCTAGATATTAACAGTCGGGTTTCCACATTGATGCGGCAAAGTGAAGATTACTTCAGAAAAACAATCGCAGATAGAGCTTCTATCTTGGTAACACTTAGGATGAACAACAGAACCGGTGATATTATAGGTTATGCAAAAGGTGGTCCTTTGGAAAATTATGAATTGCGCCCGGGTACGGTAGATGTGAACAAGGGATCGATGAACACTGTGTATTTGGAAGGTGTCAGCATCCTGGAAGGTTATTGGGGAGGTACCGGTGGTCACTACTTACGGATAAAATTTTTAGGCGAAGCTATTAAAAATGATTATAGTTATGTCACCGGTTACGCTCATAGGGATGTCATATCTCAGAGAAAAAAGAAAAGCGAAATTATTGAAATTGTACAAAAGTACGATCCTGATAAATTAGATTATTACAGGATTGATCTGAACAATTCAATTTATCAAAGGATAGTTACTGATGCTTATGACATTGTTTGCTAATAGAAAGACAATGACTCTTATTGATTCATTCATAAATCTCAAGACCATTGACTTTGTTACAGTATTCTGAAGTTTCTAAAGAATTAGCGACTATGCCAGAATGAATTTCTTTGGAAAATCGATAGACAAAAAAATGCATAGAATATTAGTGAGTTAGGGTCTCAGTGACTTTAGTCTATATAAATTTTGTTTGTATGGTCCAAAGTAGGTTTATTGGGTGCTATTGCCATAATTAACAAAAATCTAAATAAATGCAATCATTTGTTATATTATATAGTATTACAGACAAATTTTGAAACTCCTTTAGCAAAGCAATGATAATAGTCCAATTATGTATTCATTCTTTTTGAAATTGGTTTTATCAAGTATGGACCATTATCAATTCATCCTAAATGTAACATGAATAATAAATAATAAGTTTTTGCCATATTCATGCAATGAAAGCAAATATTAATCAAATAACAACAAAATCTTTATTAGAAACTATATTGAATATATTATTGATTATGTCGGGAAGCTTTGGTTTAGTAGATCATTGGTATCTAGCAGGATTATTATTGTACAGAAGGAAGCTGTATGAAGAAGCGGTCAAATGCTTTGATAGGTCTCTGGAACTATCTTCATCGAAAGGCTTCAATACTTGGTATATGAAAGGAAATTCTCTATATCAGATGAACGAATTCAAGGAAGCGGTCAAATGCTTTGATAAATCAATCTCATGATTATGTATTGTTAACACATGTATTCGATTTTCGTAAAAGAAGCTATTTGTGAGAAAGCTTTTTCTACCAGATACTAGAAAGATCAAAAAAATACAGCGAATTTAGGGGTAGTCCCAATGATGAATTGGATTTACCTTAGTTTGGCTAATAATTACCTAAATCATTACTAATATTTCTGGTTAGTGATTAGTTCTAAATACTAATTAGAACAGCTTATTTGTTCCCAAAGTTCGGTGAGTAGATTCTATTTAGAACTCCCAGGTGGAAGTACAAAACTCAAAGTCATTATCTTGAGAAGACATGCTACATATGACCAGACGGATGTGGACATTTGATCATCTTACTGCTATCTTTGAGTGAAACATTAAATTTTTCAAACTAAATTGAACTCCATACATTTACTAACGCTTATGAGCCTGTATGACCTTATCGGCTTTGTCCTCTCCGGCTTTTATTAATTCCTTGACAGTGTCAGGAGAGAAATCTGCATTTTCAAAGATATGAGGGTACAATTCATCGCGTGAAATATAGTATATTTCTTTTATCTCGGCTCCATGATCCTCATGATATTTCTTATATTTTCGACGAATTTTACTTAAGGTATTCTTATCTAATTGTAATTTGTCAGCGTTATCGTCAAAAATTTGGTAAAGTTCTTCAATGAAGTCTAAATAACGTGTAATTACCTTGGACATTTTGATATTGTGCTCAGTTTTGTCTGAAAAAATAATGTCTCTGGCCCTATGATGTACTTCAGCTATATTACTGGGCAACGCGTCAACCGCCTTCGGATAATTTTCTACTAGAAATATCTTCTTATCTATGACAGGTGATGCGTCTAACACCTCTCTAAGTGGAGTGTTACTCAAAAGGCCACCATCCCAGGCAAAAACACCTTTGTCAACCTCTATCCATGGAAAATTGTAAAGTGGGTAGGCGGAAGTAGCTAATATGTGCTTTGGCTCTATTTGTTGCTTGAAACTGTCAAATATTAAAGCTTTAGAATTCAGAACATTCACCGCGGTCAAAATTAGACGCGGTTTACTATCTACACCTGGTCTTAACTTGTCATAATCAATATATTTATCCAATGTCTTAATCAAGGGTTTATGATCATAGAGGTAAGTCCATTTCATTGGTGTAAAATATTCGGGATCCGAAGCCGCATATTCAGAAAACCACCTAGGTTTGAAAAACTTTTCATTTCCAAATACGGCAGAGCTGTAGAATGATTCTAGCTGTTTGATTTTGACCTGTTGTCCCTTCTTCATTTCTACATAATTTGCGATCATATCATTCTTGTGAAGTGGATAGACAAAATTTTCATAGAATTGCTTCATTAGATTTGGTCTAGAAAAATCGAAAAATTTATCCTTGTTAACAAAATTTTCAGAAAGCTCTAGCCAGAACTCCTCTAATAATTGATCAGGCCTGTCTTTATTTCGGCTGCCTGCGATAATGACTGCATTAATCCCACCGATTGAAGTCCCAGCAATCAAATCCAAATCCAGATTGTGTTTTACCAATGCCTTATACACTCCACACCCAAAAGCACCAAGTGATCCACCACCTTGAAGTACCAGCACGTTCTCAATATTTACTATTTTTTCTCCGGACAAATCTATGTACAATAGAATTATAATTCTAAAAAGGTTTGATATTTTGAAATTATTGAATACGAAAAAATTTTTAGATTATTGTGTGTAGGTAATTAGAAAAACAGAAAAAGAATTTGGTCGTTAATGATTTAGATTAGTTAACCTGGCTGATTTGTCTTTCAGGTCTGCTTTAAGCTAGTTCAGGCGCAAATATCCTCTATTTCCGTTGGTAACCGAAAAATTAGTCTAAATACTAAGCATCGCTTATGAGGTGATATTTATATAGTAATAATAGGGGAAGCAAACCTACCTCTTCATTCTCAGTCCTGAGAATTGAATAATAATATAAATATATTATAAGGAAGGTTCTCATTGTGCATATACATAAACGCAATAATTTGATTACAGGATTAATGACTGCAGTAGTTACACTCGCGATATTTGGTTTTGCCTTACCTAATCAGGTATTGGGTCAGAACAATGGTACTGAACAACAAAACCAGACAGATTATACCGGGTTTCATTCAAATATTGAACAGATCATAGGCCATATTGAAAAGGCTGAGTTTAATAAATTCCATAATAATTCTGAATTAACCTTAGCTCATACACTTCATCCTATCGACGAAGTACTGTCACTCGTCACTATCCCATTATCTACAGCCGATAGTAATCTAAATAATACATATTTCAATGATTTGAATCAATTGGCTGACTTAGCCGCTAATAATAACACTACATTAGAAGAATTTGAGGAGAAGGGAAAGTCCTCGATAGACTTGTCCAATAATGTAATAACAACGGTCATACCAGCAGCTGTCCTAGATACTGCTGAACACAATATTAGTGTCATAAAAGATCTACTAAAAACTGCTGCTTCTGAGTACAAAGAGGGCGTTGCAGGAGGTAATATTACATTGGACCTGGAGTATCAGGATGGCTCTGCATTCTTAGATAGGGCAGATACATTGTTCAATAATACCCAAAACATTTCAAATGATACCAGTGTAATTACGACGTTGTTGTCGAATTTTGCAAATCTGACAGACTCCTTCCAGAATCTAAGAGACCAAGCTGTTGTTGAACAAATAATTCTGAAGATAACCAATGGTTTGAGCACCAATAGTTCCTCAACTGCCTCAGATGCCAGTACCAATCCAACATCTCAAGACTATATTGCCAAAATAAGAGGATTACTAAATGATGTTGTCTCTGCATACGAATCAAACGATAAAATTAAAGCCAAAGAATTAGCCACAGCTGCTTACTTGGACAACTTTGAGTACATTGAAGCTCCAATTGGTAAAGCGCTATCTGATAAAGGTGAGGCTTTACTGAGGGAAAAACTCCGTGAACAGATCGATGGAAATGCATCTATAGATGAGATAAAGCAAAATATCGCTGATATCAACAAGGTGTTAGACGAGTCAACTACCTATTTAGAGTCAAATCCACAATAATTTTTTCTCTTGGTTAATATCCGTTTCCAACTTTACTAAAAATTCACATTTCATTTGTAGCTAACCCTGAAGGAAAAAGAAATAACTACAGATTTAGTATTATTATGTCAGTGTTTGGTTAGAATTGTTTGACAAACATGGGAATCATCCGAAAAAGTCTTAATCATACTCTTTGATGAAAGATAACAAGAACTTAGTCAAATAGAAATATGTTACTCAAGTTTAAACACAAGACAAATATTATCAACTTTGCAAGTATCCTCAGTGATCACATGATATGACCAAACAAATTCTTCTTCAAACTCTAACCATTAGAAAACTGTTTCTTATCCTTACTATGTTTACACTTGCCTTGTACCTTTACCCCTTGATGACCAAAGACGTTAACGCTATGGATTTTGATAACAGAAGCCAAACATCAAATTATCTTAACAAACTATCATTAGATAGTAATGATAAGTTTGTCATACTTAACCTCTTTGCCGACTTGTTAGAGAGCAAAATATCTAGAGCAGTAGATAACCTTGAAATATCAAGCAGAGACGAAACTCTCAAGGAGGTATATTTTCTAAAGAATGTTAGCAGTGATTATAATGGTATCCATTCTACCTTAGATTTGGACAAAAGAAATTTAGCTAAGGATATCCTACAACGGAATACTGATATCGCAAGCATTTTCTTTGTATTACCAAATGGAGATATTTATTTGGGAGAACCATATAGGGATCAAGAACAACTTCCAAGAATTAATTTTGCTGATAGAGAATGGTATAAAGGGGTTGTCAAAAATAGTCAAACCTATATTAGTTCAATTTTCATGTCTGCTTCTATAAATGCCCCTGCAATAGCTATAGCTGTACCAGTTTACTCTCCTACTGGTAATTTGGATAGTCAAGTTGATTCAAGCTCTCTAAGGGGTTACTGGGTCGGAATAATAAATTTGAAATCTTTAGCAGATTTGTTGGATAGTCTTTCTCTAGCCAATCAAGATCAATTTATTTTGATCGATCATAATGGCACTGAGTTTTTAGATAACAAGAAATCAAGAATTGGACCAGCTTATTCTAGTAGTCATGAAAATGATTCATCATTACACTCATCTGATAATTTAACGAAGCAAAAAATGCTTGAAACTTTTGATTATTTTGATCTAGTTAAGAACACAGGAAATGAAACTAGAACCATTTATGACAAATTAAATATGGATGATCAAGTGTGGATGTTTTGGAAGTTTGTTAAGGTAAAAGATTCTAACTGGTATGTAGTTTTAGTAACTAGAAATGATTCATGAACTCTCCTTTTATACCTCTGAATAATTTCAAGATTTATTTCTTCAAATTTTTTATGAATAAGTAAAGCGGTCAAGTAGAACTCTCGTAGAATCTACATATGAGCCTTAAGGTAGACAACATTTTCAACTTTAACAAAAAAATTAAGAGTCCAGCATCTAGATTCTAAGGAGGTGAGCGATCCAGTAATCACACCTACCCTACCGGATTGAGTTGAGTTCTACTTTTCTTATGACTGAAATAATAAACATGACCATTTGCATTTTGGGGTTCATCAATCATTGTATATGATTGTGCTCCTGCATTCTGTGTCCTTTACTCCGTTTTTTTCACCTATGATTTTCTTAAGCCCGTTAATCATGAATTTATCAATATTATCACTAATTTTTGCACTCTCTGACGCTGAAATGCCACTATTGGGTAAGATGCCAATCTTGGGAATCGGGTTTGTAGTGTTATCAACACCAGTATCAGAAATGTTATTCAATATTTGTTCAAGACTTGTACTGCTGACAAAACCTCTTACTATCATCTTATCGACTTGTGTGTTCTGGTCGCCTATTGTCTGTATTTCTGTGACGTTGATGTCAAATTTTTCTATTATGTTGTCTACTTCATCAGTAGATCCACTAAATGTAATGGGTACAAATGTAATTGACTCCCCTAGCGAGTCTATCTGCAACTTTAATAATTCCTTTTCTCTTAGGGATACCAGATCTTGGTATTTTTGGTAAGCTTCATCTAATAACTCATAGCATTTGCCGCTTAAATTGATATTAACATTCTTCTGAGGATAATAATTATATGCAGCAAAAAAAAGCAGAATACCACCTATTATGCCAATTAATATACCAGGCACAATGATAAATTGTAAATTTCTCAAACTCTTCCCTACTCCTAAAGACGATAACCAGAATACCAAAATAATCTTACCTTAACCTCATATTCAGATCTACATGCACCGTTATGGACACAATTGATTTCAAGGTGAACAGAGGAAAGAAAAAGTCATTGGTCTGAGTTGGAGATATATAACTTTAATTAAAATCATTTCGAATCTAAGAGTGACGTTGTGTACCCACTTTATTCTTAATAAAAATGATCCAATCAGAATTTCTGACTAGTCAAAAAATCAAACTTTACCTTGAAGTAATATCATTAACATATATAGATATTTTATCTGAATTTTGCTCTTAATCCAGGAGGCGATTTCAGTACATGTAGAATCCAATCTTTGAGGGAACAATTTTTTTTTAGGGTGCAGGGTCTAGTATTCTTTTTTCAAAGCAAATACATGACAGTGTATCCACTAAATTACATAATAGACAGCATATATGGCACTAGGTTCTATAGTTACACTACTGCCATTTAGTCTTTTTTGGTAAAAATGTTAAGATAGGAAATTTTACCATTGAATCATTTGGTTTTGGTGATTTGAACAGGGCAGCTGTAGGTTATATAAAATTTCACTCCTAAATCTTGTGGAACGTTTTTACATTCTTTTTAACAATTCACCAAATTTATCAATAGGAATTGTTTTTATTGGATCCATAATGAAATACTTCTTTGATTCTATTTTTCCACTCTTATCTTTTTTATATAAAGTTTCTAATCTGAGTAAATGTTCTTTTATTTCTTTTGCGAGTTCCATGTTGCAAACTTTACTATTGCTAATTGCTAGTAGCGATGCTTGAAGCATTTCTGTCAGATGATCCTTACCTTTCTCTTCATGAAAATGTGGATTCCTAGTTTCGATCTGAAATATCTCTACTCCTTTTTCAACGATATCTGGTGAATCTGTGGGAAGCAATCCACCGAATTTTTCTAAAATATTAATAAATTCATATGGCTCAATAGAGTATCCACTTGAGTAATTCAAATTTTCTGCTAGTGACATCGAAAGTGCATGCTCCCCAGAATTCCCAGTTTTTATAATATCTGTTTCAAATCCGGTAATGTACGAAAGCAATGCGTTCAGATACTTATTAGTTACTTCTGATGTTCGTCCCCATTTAGGGAATTTCAGGATGTTATTCCTTATTTTTGGTTTATAAAGCCAGGAAATCCTGATATTGCTGTAAGGTGTAGATGCCATGCCAAATCCAACTGCATATATCTTACAGTATTCGTTTACTGCTCCTGGGAAATAATTATCACTATCTATGAACCCAATATACTTTTTATTATGCATTTTAGCCATTAGAATGCCTATTATCATGCCTTCAGCTTTTCCATCGCGGATCTGTTTTTTTGAGTCTAAAATCGATGTATATTTTACTTCTTCAAATATCTTTGCAAGATCTGGGTCGCCTTGATGAATTATTATTATTTTCTTATCTGCAAATTGAGAATATTGTTTGATCATTTCAACTTCCATTGAGAATCGATTTACAGGAGAAATCTGGCTATTGGAAACAATAACAACCATACACTCGTTAGGAATTCCACTTAAAACCCCTTCTATCAACCTTAATCTTTCATTCTTTATTGGTATGACAATTGCGAGATCCCTAAAGATGCTTGAAAGCTCATCATGATCAAACGCTCGGATCGTCCTATGTCCACCGTGAAACTCGGGAGACTTTCCTGAATCCAATTCATAAATCTTCTGGACGGCATGGAGACTAATAGCTCCTATCCTTTCCGAAAATCTAGGGGGGAAATCAAGTTTCATACCTAATTATAATTTAGCTTATAATAATACCTATTCCACAAAACTTATGGGTGAGCACATAATAATACCCATCCCGATATATTATTTAATATCGACTATGACTGTGAAAACAAAACTTGTAGCATTCGACATGGATGGCACTTTGATCCAAGGAAGACTAATAGAAGTGATTTCTAGAAAATTCAACTTAACCGATAGAGTAAGTTTGATTCAATCTGACCCCTCTCTCTTTGGATATCAGAAAACCCGGTTAATAGCTTCCGTTCTTAAGGGTATCAAAGAGAAGGAGATAGTCGATTCTATCGATTCTATCCCAATTATGCATAATGCAGATAAAATTGTGACCTGGTTTAGGAAAAATGGGTACAAAACTGGTATTATAACAGATAGTTACAGCATAGCAGCTCGAGTGGTCGCAAAAAAACTTGATTTAGACTTCTGTTCAGCCAATGAGCTAATTATCAAAGATGGATTGGTCACTGGTGAAATCGAAATGCCCCTAGGTTGGGAGAAAATTGGATGCCTCTGTAATATATCCATTTGTAAAAGATTTCACTTGACTCATTATGCTAAAAAGTATGGTGTTCATATTAAAGACACAATTGCCATAGGGGATACGAGGGGAGATATATGCATGATAAAGCAAGCGGGTCTGGGTATTGCATTTATGCCAAAGGATCAAGACATCATTAAACAAAGCAAAAACATAATACACAATCCCGATCTTATTGAAGTGCTAAATTATATGTAGTATATAAAGTGTAATACTTAAATTTGAGTAATGAGGTTATTATTATATCTTGTTATACAATAGTAATTGTTTAGGAATTTTTTAAAATGTGTGGAATTGTAGGAATATTAAGTAAGAAAGGAGAGAACGTAGCACCATTAATTGAAAAAATGTTAACATGCATGAAAAACCGAGGACCTGACGGAGTTGGATTGGCTACAGAAGATGAAATAGTATACTCAAATACATTTGATAAATTATTCTTTGCACAGGCTAATGCATACAACGTACTAGGACACTCTAGATTAGCAATAGTCGGTGGCTCATGTGGTTCACAGCCTTTTATTAGCTGTGACGACAAACTAGTTTTGGAGCACAACGGAGAGATTTATAATCATAGAGAATTGAGGAAAAGTCTAGAAGGCCGTCATAAATTTACGACATCTACTGATAGTGAAGTTATCATACACTTGATAGAAGATCATTATGAGAAAACAAAGGGTAATTTGTTAGAGGCGGTAAAAAGGACTGTTTTTCAACTTGACGGAATCTATGTCTTAGCTATACGAGAACAATCAACTGGCAATATCATCCTTGTGAGAGATGGTATTGGGGTGAGGCAAATTTATTATGGTGAAAATGACCGATTTATTGCTTTTGGGTCAGAAAAGAAAGCATTATGGAATATCAAAATGTTTAACAAGATAGAGAGGTTATTACCCGGATATGCCTTGACTATCACTAGAACAGGAAACGAACATGCTTACAATACAGCGTTGTATCCTATAACGGTCAATACAAGTAAGTCAATTCGTACGAAATATCCTATAACCTATAAAGATATTGATTCTGCTTTGGATGCCTACAACGATGCTTTGATCCAGTCTGTTGAAAAACGGGTAAGGGATTTCAGTCGAATAGGTATTGTCTTTTCGGGCGGGATTGATAGTGTTATTGTTGCATACTTAGCCAAACAGATGGTTCCTGACGTCATTTGCTATACATCTGGAATTAAGGATTCAAACGATATTACAAATTCTATAGAGATAGCAGAAAAACTGGATCTACATTTGGAGATTAATCAGTTGTCAGAAAATGATGTTGAAAAAATGATACCGGAGATTATAAATGTGATTGAAGATGATAATATGGGTCAAGTTGAAGTTGCGATCCCGATCTATGCGGCAGTAAAACTGGCACGGGAACAAGGAATTAGAGTCATGCTTACAGGTCAGGGTGCCGATGAAATTTTTGGTGGCTATTCATGGTATTCTAAAATTGTACAGAAATATGGGTACGACAAGATACTAGAATACATGATTAAGGATGTAAAGTTATTATACAAGGAAACACTTGAAAGGGAAGATAAAATAACCATGTCGCAGAGCGTAGAATTGCGAGAACCATTTCTCGATCCACACTTGATTGATACTGTATTGAGAATCGATCCGAGACTAAATATCCAAAATGGGGGTACTGACATATATGACAATCTAGGAAAGAGAGTTCATCGTAGATTGGCTGAAAAATTGGGTATTCCCAAGGAAATTGCTTATAGGATTAAGGAGGCAGCTCAGCATGGTTCAGGGATCCATAATCTTTTAGACTCTCTAGCTAGAAAGAATGGATTCAGCGAGACCAGTGTCAAGAGGAGCTATTTAGATAAACTAGGCAAAAAGAGCTGATGGGAAGTTCTCAACGCTACGGGCATTTATTTGAAAATGAAAAATCTGGAATATAAGAACCCCATATACAAATGTATGGAGGACATTGCAACCAATATTTTGCCTACAATAACTAAAACAATAGACCATTTCTTATTGATTTACAAACAACGCTTTGGTTTGTATAAATGTAAGAAAAATAAATAATGAGGCACACACTTTATTTTTTAAAAATCTAAATACAATTTTCAACTAAATAAACTAGATTTACAATACCGATCTAACCCTGAAAAAGTGATACTTTATACCGATCTATGAGATAGGGTTCAAAACTAGTATATATAATGTGCTCATAGATGGACACTTATCGATATCATGTCAGTTGATAGGTTTTACAACTAGCATGGATTCGCGTTAATACAGTGGAAGTTTGCAAACTATATTATTAACAAGCCAAAACCATGATTATTTTGAAATTTAATTATACATTCATGCGTTTATATACCAATTCTCAACTACCTATCATAAGCCCCATCTTCAACTTCTGACATGATGTCATAAACTTTAGAATAGTCGTTGTATCAACTTTCTAATTTCTAGAAGTATAAATTTTAGGGTTAACAGGGCGATAAGCCCATACTTGACGTACTTCCTTCCAACAGAGCGACTCTGCTCCCTTTTTCCCTTCTTAGCAGCTGATTCATTGAAAATATCTTGTTTATCTTTAGTATCGTACTTTGAATATTGAATTTCGGTTTTATTTCTAAACGCATCGTATTCTCTTCTTTTATTTGGGTCGGAAAGTATACTATACGATGTGTTAATCCTTAACATCATATCATTTGCGAGTGGAGTTTTATTTCGATCTGGATGGTATTGCAATGCTAACTTTCTATAAGCAAACGTTATTTCTCTCGACGAAGCGTTACTAGCAATACCTAATATTTCATAATGATCCATCTCTTCAAATCAGCTTATTATAATTATTTCTGTATCATTATTTATTAAACTTGTTATTAAATTTCATGATGATCTGTAAATAACCTCTAACTTATTCTCCTAATACTAATAGATGGGTTACATAAAGCAATAGATATCTACGTGATGCCCGGATTTTCACGGACAGTAATTTATCGGTTCTGACTAATTCTTTCTTGGATAGAACCGTATAAGAAAACTACTTGGCAAAATATGACCTCTAAATTTGGATTTATCTGAATGAAGAGGTGATTGAACTTGTTAACTCCCTAACCATTGAGTATTTCCTCTAATTCTAAGTCATCAATTTTTTCCCTGTTTCCCTTTAGTTTCCTTAGGGGTTTCCTTGAGGGTTTCATAGGAGGAACACTGTAATACTTTTCGTCCCACTTACCAATTATCAATGACATTGAATTCATCAAATCAGTTATACAATCCAAAAAATATTGTTTGTCTAGCCCATTGGCAAAAACCACCTTGTATAGTTTAATAAACGGGTGGTCCCTTATGATAGAAACCTTCAACGGTAGTATCATTTGATTTATTTCAATATAGGTTAGTTCAATTTCTCTTGCCCTTGATTGGGTGTTCAAATGTATTTCTATATTTTGTCTAGTTCAAATGTTGTTCTTAATATGAATCCATCGCTTAAATCATCTTGAAATTCCAAGTAAAAAAGGTGTGCTTAATCCTGAGGAATATGGAACCTGTGGTGTTATCTCTGCTTGTAATTCTATCCCTGTGATATTGACATCCTTAGATTTGTCTACCACTTTATACCCCCAACTTTGAAGCCAATTTGTTAACTCTGTAAATTTAGATTCCTTTAAATTCGTTAGTTGTCTTTGCTCATCTTCGTTTTGAGACGCTACGAAATTTTTCGGTGACTCATTAGGTGTTGATGTAGACATATTCTAAATTAAAATTAGACATTATTTAAATAATGATTTTGCTCTCAGTTATGATAATCCCTCATTAAGTGGGGAGTATGTTGCACATGATTGATTGTGCAAACCCTTTATCTACCTTCTAAAAGAATCTGTTTATTTTTCTTATAGGGATATTATGACTATCTTGTCTAGAACTTTAAGGTTATTTGTGGCTTTTGTTGCTAGAAAACACAAAAACCTTGAAACATCAAGATTTGCCAAAAAGAATAAAACTGTGAATTGTCGAAAACATTTCGGAAATCTACCTGGTTTATCTAAATCATGAATTAAGATTATAAAATGAATCACCCAGGTCTATGGATGATGATTACTGAAATACTTGTCTTGACTTATCGGAACTTGATCGCATCTATTGATAAAGTCTTCCTAATCTGGCAAATTATTTTTCCAATATTTTATATTTTCATATCGGGATATGCTTATTCTGCGTTATTGGGAAATCAGGGGATACGAATGGGAGAAATACTAGTAAGCTATCCGTCATTTTTAGCCGTCGGAATGATTGGATTCAATGTCATGAATAGTAGTACAGTGGCCGGCAGTATTATTTGGACCGATAAGCGAAATGGCATGTTTCAACAAATATTGGTAATGCCCTTTACCAAGGTGCAATACATATTTAGTAATTTGGTAACGATCATGCTGATGGGGTTGACAAGTGCCTTGCTAATCTTGATAATTGGACTTCCTACAATACTAGGGAGTGCACAACCCACGCTATGGAGCATCCCTTACACTCTATATGCCATTATCATTGGGTCGATTTTCTTTGGATCGTTTACTGTCATAATTTCAACAAGGTTGAAGAGTAGTGAAGGATTCAATGTAATTAGCAATGGAATTTTCCTATTTTTTGCTTTTGCGAGTACTACCTTTTACCCGGCTGAAGGCATTCCCGAACCCCTGAAAACAGCTTTCTACATGAATCCACTGACTTATATAGTCGACATAACCCGTGCCGGAGTCTACGCTCAAGTTTCAGACTTTGTTAACCTTGAAGTAATCATAATTACTATTCTAGCATTAGTTGCGTTCTCTATTGCTGCAGTCTCCATGTTGAGAATCAAGGTCTAGCCAATATCTTTCAATTTATCTCACCATTTTCAAAAACACGTCTTCCAGGGAGGGTGAACTAATTGACACATTAGTTATTCTTATTCCTTTTAGTGTAAAGTTTTCAATTAACTTTGTCAAGGTGTTTTGGGGATCTACTGAAGTTATTTTCAAGCTATTTTCCCCATCCTTAATAATTTGAGAATTGGGTGAAATGTTTGATGCCAATTTCAGAATCAATTCAGAAATCTTTTCCTTTATCTGGATTTGGATTATGTTTTCTTTACCATACTTTTTTTTCAAACCTAGTGGGGTATCAAAGGCGATTATCTTGCCTCTATTAATTATAGCTATATCGTCACACAAATATTCTGCCTCCTCCATAATGTGAGTTGTAAAAAATACGGTAAGTCCTGATTTCACTTGGCTTTTTATGTAATCTAGTAACACTCGACGAGCAGTAGGGTCCAGCCCAACCGTAGGTTCGTCGAGAAACAAGAGGTCCATTTCATGAATGAATTCTCTAGCAACTTGTACTCGTCTTTTTTGGCCAATAGATAATTCGTCATTTTTAACATTTCTGATTTCTTGTAGATCAAATGAATTTATTATTTCAGTGATTTTTTCTTTCCTCTTGGTTCGTTCTATCCCCCACATTAATCCGTATAAGTCCATCGCTCTCTCCACGGTTAGGTTAGCTTCTGAGCTTGGCTGTTGGGATACAACTCCTATTCTCTTCCTGATTGCTGAAGAAGCTTTGCTAACATCTAAACCAAAAATCTTTACATTTCCAGATGAGGGTAATAGCAGGGTTGTAAGGATGTTTATAGTTGTACTTTTACCAGCACCATTAGGGCCCAAGAATCCAAAGACCTTTCCGTAATTAACCTCAAATGACACCTCATCTAGCGCCGTCTTTTCACCATATTTTTTTTTTAATTGTGAAACAGAGATACATGAATCAGATCTTAAATGAGCCAAAATTAACTTCTATTTGATAATACTTCCAAGTTTATTTCTAGTTATACTTTTTGAGAATACAAAATAATCTTCTGGTTTATTAATACTACCTATTAAGGCCAGAATGTGATATCAATTTGATAATTTAGTTTTGTCCTATCTTGTCTTCCCTTTGTATAGTGCTTGTGTTTCACGGGGATTTGCTAACTATTTGATTTCATGATTATTCTAGAAAGATAATTTCATATTTTCGATCTAATTTTGTTCTAATCAAATGTCAGTTATCCTAATTACAATAATATCATTTTGAAATCCATTACTTCCTTGTGGCCCTTATTAAGACATAGTTAATAAAATTTCTATCAGACTCTCTCTTCATCTTTATCATGGATTTATAAAGAATTAATTCAAGAAATTTGGGATACTCCTTGATTATTTCAGATCTTAATCTATCACGATTTTGGATATAATATTCGGCCAAAGGTCCATAGATTTTTCCTCCAATGTACTCTACATTTGACAATTCAAAGTCATCCTTCCGCAACAAGGATTCCAACAAGCTAACGCTATAATGTTCAGAGGCCCAAGTTACTGCAAGTATTCCTAGGTTATAACTTTTGGAAAATGGCATTAGATCCGAATTATTGGTTATTACCGGCATGGCCATTATGAGCTGCCCTGAATACTTCAAGATGCGTCTTGATTCATGTATAAATTGGGCAATCGGCTTAAAATGTTGCGCTGATTCAAAAGCAGCTATCCTATCTACACTCTCATTTCTAATCGGAATTGATGTTGAAGTTGAATTAATGTGAAAAATTCTATTGTCAATATTTCTAGTAAATGACAGGTTTATCATGTTATCTTTCGAATGTTGAATTTTTCCTATTTCAGAATTTGCACTTTTTAGTTGTTTTAAACTAATATTTAAGCAAAAAATTTTGAGATTAGAATATCTATGAATCCAATGTAGTGCTGGAATGGAGAAACCACTTCCTACATCTAATAATGTTTGAGCAGTATCAAAAGATCCGTAAGTTCCAAATATTCTTGTAAGTTGTATCTGTGCTTGGAGGGGGTTTATAGTATCCTTCGTCCAGTATCCAAAATTTAGTAGCTTCCCTCCAGTAGTTATTCTCATCAGATTTGAAAACGTATCATATACATTCACGATGTCATGTTCATTCCGTCTAAGAATTGATAGGATGATAAGCCCTAGGATACTTCTTAACAATATCGTTCTATAGACCATAAATTCAAGTTCTTTAATAAAAGATTATTTTGCACAATTCAATCTATTTATTAATATTTTGTCCGAGCCTAATACCCAAGGACGACTTGTTTCAAGCCAAGCTTGATGATTTTTGACTAGGTCTGGCTTGAATAAAGACGACCTACCCTAACCTTAATTTTAATATCTAATAATCTCAATATGGACTTTTTCAAAACAATAGATTTGAGACCAACGGTGCAAATATCCTAGTGGGATTTGCGTTCTAATTACAGCTGATATTCATGTCAGGATATTATTTGCTGAAACATTTTCATAAGAATATTGGTATTTCCTGGCAATTGAGATCAATTTAAATGAATTATGCATTTCCTTTTATTCTGATCTCAATTCTTGCTAAATGTTAGGACTATTAAATTCATAAATTTCTGAAATTTTGTGTGTATAATTACATAATCTAACAAAACTCAACGAATTTTGGATTATTTTAAAAAAACCTATTAATATGCCACCGCAGGTCTTTAATTATTAATGAAACAATCTCGTTATTCAAAGTTGTTTATGATACCTGTAATAGCAGGTGCTGCATTGTTGGCTTTTACGCTCTTGACCCCTCAAGCTTTTGCACAAGAAAGCACGACTGGAGATGCCGGTTTAAATAAATCCTTAGTGGCTATCGCTGCTGCGATAGCTATAGCAGGAGGGTTAATAGGAACTGGAAACGCTCAACAAGGAATCGGAGCAGCAGGTATGGGTATAATTGCAGAAAAACCTGAAAAATTTGGTCAGGTTCTATTCTTCTTCGTCATTCCTGAAACTCTATGGATCATCGGTTTCGTCCTTGGTATTATCCTGTTACTAGGAATACTATAGGTAAAGAAAAATCAAATGTCTGCCCTTAATACATTTGAAGAAGAAATACAGGATAGAAAAAAGAAAGAATTAGCTATCCTTAATTCTTTATTGGATGAAAAAAAAAATAGAGTATCACAAATAAAGAACGAAAGACTAATGGAAATAAAAGAAAAATATGACAGAGAAGCAGATAACAGATCTCAGAGAGAATTTGCGAGAATCACAGAAAGTGCACGATTGGAAGCAAAAAAAATTCTATTTGATGCAATTAATCTGAATATGAGTGCCGCTTTAGAATCAATAAGGCAAGAGTTGATGAATAATACCAAAAAAGCTGATTACAAAAAAATGCTGGAAAAAATGGTGCTTTATGCCAAAAAATATCTCGGTGATGACATTACTATAAGATGCAGGGAATCTGACGTTCAGTACTTGAAGGATATGAAGATTACAATAGGATCTAACATCTCTTCTATGGGAGGAATAGTAGCCGTAGACAAATCACAAACTAGAGAAATAGATCTTACTTTTGAAGAGCTACTCGAGAATCATGAAGACGAAATTAAGAACTTTCTCTATGAAAAAATGATTTAATAAAATGACTACATCACCGTACTCCTCCTCTTTTGGAAGGTTGCAGGCACTTTCAACTAATTTCATATCATCTGATTTTATTCAGAGTCTAGTCAAAGCAGAGGATGTAGCAGAAGTTGCCAGGATGCTGGAATCAACATGGTATGGACCTGAAATTGACAGGGCAGCTGCTCTTTACTCCCCTCCTGAGCTATTGGAAGTCGCAATTAATCGACATTTAGTGGAAGTAAATAAGATTGCTCTTGAAGTTACGCCATTTAGTGGGAAGCAAGCCATCAGGGCCTACTTCTCAAAGTGGGACATACATAATATTGAACTCATTTTGTCATCCAAAGTCATAGGGCGCACGATTACAGAAACAGAACCGTTCCTGGTATCCAGTCGTAATTTTCCGGCTGGAATCACTGCAGGTAATATTCCACATGACGAGATGAAAATCATATTATCTCAGCCAACAGTAGAAGGCGTTGTTAATCAATTAGTAAAGTACAAGTATGGGACTATATTGATTCAAAATCTAGATACGTATCAAAAGACATCTGATATAAGCCCCATGATGACTGAACTTCTATCATTTTATTACACAAACTTGCTGGAAAGTATAAAATTTTTCCAAGGCGACGAGGGAATAACAAGAGATCTGTTTCGTACTCAAATAGATAAGAAGAATATATTGACCCTCCTAAAAGGAAAAGATTCAAACCTAGATAGAGATCTTGTCAAAAAACATCTTATTGAAGGAGGGAAAATTATGATTGAAAAATTATTGGAAATTTTTTCATCAAATAGTGTTGAAGATTTTGTAAACAGGATAAACGAACATATAAAATTTGATGATCTTTTGGATAATTATTTGAAATCACATAATCTTATTGATTTTGAAGTTGCCATCGATAAATATATAAACAAACATTATGTAAGAAAACTAAAAAATATTGCATTGTCTATAGGAACGATATTTTACTTTATCATCACTGCGGAATTCGAATGGGACAATATAAAAAGGGTTGCTTATGGAAAGCGTTATAATTTAACGCCAGAGCGCATTAACTCTTTATTGGTTGTGGAGTAAATTGGAAGATGTCAAGTAAGAAAAGGGATAATATTAAATCTATTGCAGTAATAGGCGAAAGAGAAATAGTAATGGGTTATAGGTTATTGGGTGTTGAAGATACATTTACAGTTATTGATAAAAATGAGGCAGTAAAAAAAATGGAAGATCTTTTTACTTCTCACAAGTATAATCTAATAATAGCAAGTCAATTCGTGCAGGATTCACTGTCTCAGTTGAGTAGATCTAAAATTGAATCTTCGATAGATCCATTGGTTATTTTTATGCCTGCACTACAGGGGACTATTCATGAGGAATCTATTGCCGCTTTAGCCAAACGAGTGCTTGGGATAAGTATTAAAACCGGAAAATAAAAGGGAAAGTAGGGAAATATGTCAAATTCAATTGTGTCACGTATTTCAGGGTCAGTAGTAGTGGCTACTGACGTAGAAGATGCAGAGATGTATCATGTTGTACGCATTGGAGATTTAGGCTTGTTAGGGGAGATCATTCGCTTGGAAGGGAATAAGGCTACTATCCAGGTTTATGAAGATACTGCAGGAATCAGACCAGGTGAAAAAGTAATTAATACTAAAAGAGCTTTGTCCATGCAATTAGGACCAGGATTACTAAAGTCTATTTATGACGGGATTCAACGTCCTTTGGATATTTTAAGGGAGAAGAGCGGAGATTTCATAGGGAGAGGCGTCACAATTCCAGCGTTAGATCAACATGTAAAATGGGAATTTATTCCAAAGAAAAATAAAAATGATGAAGTTCGAGAAGGTGAAATATTAGGTGAAGTCCAGGAAACACCTTTAATAAATCATAAGATAATGGTACCTTTTGGGATTAACGGCAAATTATCTGAGATAAGTGAGGGAAAGTATACCGTAAATGAGAATGTAGCTGAAATAAAAACCACGAACGGGAAATCAACTGTGGGCTTGTCTAGCTGGTGGATGGTTAGAACTCCAAGACCAGTTTTTAGAAAATTGCCCCCCGAATCTCCACTGCTCACAGGACAAAGGGTATTAGATACGTTTTTCCCTGTTGCTAAGGGTGGAACTGCTGCAATACCAGGTCCATTCGGCAGTGGAAAAACGGTCACCCAGCAGCAACTCGCCAAATGGGCTGACAGTAGCGTCATTGTTTACATTGGTTGTGGAGAACGAGGAAACGAAATGACTGAAATCCTTACTACTTTTCCTGAACTCGAAGACCCAAAATCAAAGAGACCTCTAATGGAAAGAACGATTCTGGTTGCGAATACTTCTAACATGCCGGTGGCGGCACGAGAAGCTAGCATCTACACGGGTATTACCATGGGGGAGTATTACCGAGACATGGGATATGATGTTGCTCTAATGGCAGACAGTACATCTAGATGGGCTGAAGCACTAAGAGAAATTTCTGGCAGACTTGAGGAAATGCCTGGAGAAGAAGGATATCCAGCATACCTCGGTAGACGCCTGGCTGAGTTTTATGAAAGGGGCGGAAAGGCAGTTGTTATCTCCCCAGAAAAAAGAGTGGGATCTTTGACCCTAGTTGGTGCGGTTTCACCGCCTGGTGGAGATTTTTCTGAGCCAGTTTCGCAAAATACTTTAAGGGTTACACGTGTGTTTTGGGGACTAGATGCTAATTTGGCTTCAAGAAGACACTTTCCATCGATAAATTGGTTAACAAGTTATTCTTTATATGCAGACGATATGGATGAATGGTATAAGCATAATATTTCACCACAATGGACAGCATTGAGAAAAGAGGCCTTAGGTATTCTGCAACGTGAATCAGAGTTACAGGAAATAGTACAATTAATAGGGTATGATGCGCTCCCCGAACCTGAAAAAGGCATATTAGATACGGCTCGTTCTATTAGAGAAGATTATTTACAACAAAGTGCATATGACGAGGTCGACACATACACATCTATTAAGAAACAGTTTTTAATGTTGTCAACCATATTGGAGTTTGGCCGATTAGAGGCAGATGCTATAAAAAAAGGAATAACTTCCATGAAAATAAGTTCTATAGGGGCGCGAAAAGACTTGTCAATGATTAAATGGACTAAGGAAGACGGAGTTGAACAAAAAGTTGAGGATATCAAGATAAATATGAAGAACCAGTTTCAAGAATTATTGATGGAGGCTTCTCGTTAAAATGTCTAAAATAGCTTATAAGGATCTTTCCAAAATAGCTGGTCCTTTGATCTTCGTTGAGGGGGTCAAGGATGCTGCCTACGGTGAAATGGTTGAGATAAAATTAGCCAACGGAGAGAGACGCTTGGGACAAGTTTTAGATACAAGGGAAGGGCTCGCAGTTGTCCAAGTATTTGGCCAAACTTATGGACTAGGAACTGATAATACATCTACTAGGTTTACAGGCGAAACTGCTATGCTATCTGTTTCTGATGAAATGTTAGGAAGGACTTTTGATGGGTTAGGTAACCCTAGAGATAATGGTCCAAAAATTATTTCTAAAGAGAGATATGATCTTGTAGGATCAGGAATCAACCCTTATTCCAGAGAAGAACCGTCTGAATTCATCCAAACCGGGATGTCTAATATTGATGGTATGAATACTCTCGTTCGAGGTCAAAAACTTCCAATTTTCTCAGGTGCGGGCCTGCCGCATAACCTGTTGGCGTCTCAAATTGCTAGACAAGCCAAGGTTCTTGGATCTTCAGAATCTTTTTCTGTTGTATTTGGCGCTATTGGAATAACAAGCGAGGAGTCAAATTTCTTTGTCAAGCAATTCGAGGAAAGTGGCGCTCTGGGCCGAAGTGTATTGTTTCTTAATTTGTCCTCCGATCCATCCATGGAACGTATTCTTACACCACGATTAGCATTGACTACGGCTGAATTTCTCGCTTACGAAAGGGAAATGCATGTTCTTGTAATCTTGACTGATATGACTAACTATTGTGAAGCTTTAAGAGAAATATCTGCAGCAAGGGAAGAAGTTCCAGGTAGAAGAGGATATCCAGGATATATGTATACCGACCTGTCTTCGATATATGAAAGAGCCGGAAAAATTAAGGGAAGGAAGGGTTCGGTGACCCAAATTCCAATCTTGGCTATGCCAGCTGATGATATTACTCATCCGATCCCTGACCTCACTGGATACATCACGGAGGGTCAAATAGTCATGAGCAGAGAATTACATCGATTAAATATCCAACCTCCTGTTGATGTTCTCACTAGTTTATCTAGGCTAATGAATCAAGGAATCGGAAGCGGAAGAACTCGAGAAGATCACAGGAATTTAGCCGATCAGTTGTATGCAGCGTATGCACAGGGTAAGGATGCTCGAGCCCTATCTGCAATCGTAGGGGAAGAGGCATTAAGTGAAATAGATCGAAAGTTTTTGGCAATAGCAAACAATTTTGAGAAAAAGTTCGTTAATCAAGGTATTGACGAGAATAGATCCATTGAACAAACCCTTTCCATTGGGTGGGAACTATTGTCGGATCTCCCAGAATCTGAAATGAAGCGTATAAAGCCAGAGTTTATTGCAAAATATAGGAAAAAATCCATAATACAAGAAGATAGTGAAGAAGAGGAGCAATAGAAGAAATGCCCTCCATTTCTGACATTAGGCCCACAAGATTAGAATACATACGTACAAAAAGGAGGATTCTAATAGCGAGAAAAGGGCTTAAATTGTTAAAATTAAAACGTCAAGCACTTATATTGGAATTTTTTAATACAAGCAAAACGGCTGCGGCTTTGCGCGAAAATTTACAAACCGAGCTAATCAAAGGTTATGAGTCAATTAGGATGGCGGAAATTTTGGCAGGGTCTATGAGACTAGAAAATGAATCAATGAAGTTACCTATGATGGGCAAGCTTAATGTGAAATCCAAAAGCATAATGGGGGTGCATATTCCCCGGCTTGAGGGTGGACAAAATAAAGTATATGAGGAATATTTGTTGGAACTACCCGCTTCTATTAATGAAGCAATTAGTTCTTTTAATAGAATCCATAAGATTGTCTTGGATGTTGCAGAAAAAGAAACTGCGTTAAGGAAACTTCTTTATGAAATTGAGCGTACAAAACGTAAATCAAATGCTATTGAGAACGTTTTTATTCCAAGATTGATAGCTGCTGTGAAATTTATTACATTCAGACTAGATGAAATTGAGCGTGACACATTTATAATGTTAAAAACAGTAAAAAGAAAGATGGGTGAAAGAGAGATGCAAGAATTAAGAGAGGTTGAACCAGAGTTAAATGTATAAAGATATGAATGGGAATGATTTTAGAGGCTTTTCAAATGAAAAGCAAAGAAAATTTTATCGAATTACTAGGGCAATAAAAATTGGAAATATTATTGCAACTGTTGTTTTGCTGATATTTATCATCCGATATTTGATTGGAGTAAACTGAATCATGTCTAATATTCAAGATCAGGAACAATATATCAAGTCATTAGAACAAATCAAGCAGATTGAAGATCAAGTCCAAAAGGAAATTGATGCGCGTAAAGAAGAAGTACAAGATCAAATCAAAACCATTGAAGTGGATTTGGAAGAAACAATTACAAACGCTGAAAATGAAGGGAGGTTATTAGTTGAATCTAGCATAGAGAAGGCCCGCTTAAAAGCAAATGAGGAAGCTCAGAAGACTATATCAGATGCAGAAACTAAAGCAAAAGGAATTACTTTTAAGTTTGATCAAACGATGATGAAAGACATAATGGAAATTTTCCTTTCAGGGATTAAATAAGATGGAGCCTCTGTCTTGACATTACTAAGACCTGAAGCTATGTCTAAGATAGCTGTCTTAGGTTTAAAAAAATATAGACAGCAGGTTGTATCAATTTTGCAGGAAATGAGTGTAATTCAAATTGAACAAATTTCCAAAGAAATATCGTCTTACTTGAGACCGGAGAAGGAAAGTGAATCTCATAGACATATTGCTGATCAATTAATTCGAATAAGAGGATTACTTAGTACACTTCCTCCCACTACATTGGGAGAAAAAATTAAATTTTCATCTACAGATGAAATGGAAAACGCCTTACTACGTCTTGATATTGATAATAGTGTAGCTACACTTGAAAGAGATAAAGAAAATATACTTACTGAAATAAGAAATGCACAAAATAATATAAAATTGGTAGGAGAATTTTCATTTTTTCCAGCCGATCTAGATGTTTTACATCTCAAATCTGCCCGATCGTTCTTCGGACGTATTACTCGCGATAAATATTCGGAATTTAAGAAAAAACTTGAATCTAATAATCAGGATATTATTCTGTATTCAAAAGAAGGTGAAAAAATTACTGAATTTGTTTTGGTAGTTTTACCTCATTATCCATCAAATGCATTGGCTTCAATTATTAATCTTTATAACGTTCACATGGAAGCTGTTCCTCAGTTAAAAGGTAAACCAAATGAAGTAATTGAAAAGCTAAAGTATGATCTTGATGCACTTGAAAATAAATTAAGAGAAATAGACAATAAATTATTAGAAATTTCTAAAACTAACTACTCTTTGCTAAAAGGATTAGAGGAACAACTGGATATTGAACATAAAAAACTTGAAGTAATCGATAATATTGGGGTTACCCATGACACTTTTACTTTAGAAGGTTGGATCCCCCAATCTCTTATTGACGAGACGAAGGGTACCATTGAGAAGCACAGCAAAGGAACCGTTATGTTTGTATTAAAAACAAATGAAGTCCCGCCTACTCTGCAGAATAACCCAAAGCGCACAAGGGTGTACGAATCCTTCATAAGATTTTACTCACTGCCATCGGGCAATGAATTTGATCCTACACTAGTTTTTGCACTTGTCTTTCCAGTATTTTACGGGATGATGTTTGCTGATGTAGGTTATGCAATTGTGATTTTATTCGTTTCAAGATGGGTAATCTGGCGAATCGAGGGAGGACATAGAGGCTTTACCATTATGCCCAAGCCTATTAGGAAATTCGGTTTGACAATACTGAAACCTGTTCAAATGGTCAAAATTGCCAAGGCTATTACCCCTGGGTGTATAGTAGCAATTGTGCTAGGCTTCTGCTTTAACCTTTATTTCGGATTCCATTTGAATCAGTATTTGTTTGATTTCCTTAATAGTATTGGCGGTTTTCACCTGCCAGAAGATGGTACAATATTTGATCCGATATCAACATGGGGACTACGCAAATTATTGCTTTTAAGCGGTTACATAGGACTGGGCATGGTCTCTTTTGGATTCATTCTCGGTATCATAAATAACATTAATCACGGAAATAAAAGACATGCAATTGGGAAAGTCGGTTGGCTTATGTTTGGATGGGGTGTTGCGTTAATTGGTTTAGCTTTAATAGGCCATGAAAATATCAATCCTACTGCCAGTGTAACGGGAGCTGTATATTTTGCACTGATATTTGGCGGTATTGGGCTAATGTTTTATGGCGAAGGAAGCAGAGCTATGATGGAATTACCATCAATAATAAGCCATATACTGTCTTTTACTAGGCTCATAGGCATAATGATGGCTTCGATCATCTTGGCTGACGTTATAGATCATGTATTCATTAGGGTCTCTGATAATGGAATCATATGGTTGATAATAGGAATCATAATTCTGGTAGTAGGACATTTGTTCAATATTATATTAGGTGTATTTGAACCGGGCATTCAGGGGGCTAGGTTGCTGTATGTGGAATTTTTCTCAAAATTCTATCATGGAAATGGAAAGCCGTTTAAACCTTTTGGATTTAGACGTAGATATACCCATAACCAATATTCCACCCAAATACAGAAATAATTTTTTTTCATTTAGACCTGAATGTTTATAGATAACTATTAATTAGTTTGAAAACCAAAATTTTGATATGGAAGGAATTCAAAAAATGAAATGTTCATCTTGTGGAACTATGTTCATGTCAGAAACTCAACAATCTAAATGCCCTACTTGTATAGAGCAACAACAACAAAACACCAGCGGTGGTGGCCATGCAGGATGTGGCTGTGGTCATAGCCATTAAATAATTTTTTTAGATATGCTTAAAGGGCAAGTTAGGTTATAGGTTTATTATTCTTCTATTTTCTGTTTCAATGTGAAAACCTACTTGGAAATTCTAATTTCCAATATTGTTTAGTACGTTGCTTGAAACGTTATTCAGAATTTTATTCAACTCAACATGGGCAGTATCAGTTATGTTTTTAACCACTGGAATTTCTGTTACTTTGTCTGTGCCTTTCAACAATGCAGAAAAAAAATTTGTCCATCCTATACCCAAAATTACAAGCCCTATTATTGCTATAAGGATTAGAGTTAAAATAATCCCCAATTATATCTTAATTAAGTAATTCAGAATTATAAAGTTTTTATGTAAATTGCTACATCTCTAGTACCCGGTTTAATCTCATTGATAATTCAATTTCCTTCTCTTTACTACAAATAGTATATTAGGTCCGAACTCTTAATTGCAAGAGTTATATTTTTATCTGTTAGATATAGACTATGATTAGTCATCAAGTGCTAAACCTCTTAAATGGAAAAAACTTTGCTTCTCTTGCCACTATAATGCCTAATGGATACCCCCAAGTCACTCCAATTTGGATAGATTATGATGATAATCATGATTTATTGGTAAACACCGCCTTGGGAAGGACAAAGGATAAGAATACAATTATTAACGATAAGGTAAGTTTGTCGGTATTTAGCATGACAAACCCTTACGAAAGTGCTTCTATTATGGGGAACGTGATCGATAAGACGACCGAAGGGGCGGATCATCATTTCAATAAACTATCAAAAAAATATTTGAATCTAGACAAGTATCCGATAAGTAAACCAGACGAAACAAGAGTAATATTAAAAATTAGACCAAAAAAAGTCATTTACTTTTCAATACCTTTGTCTGCATACGTATGAGTTGATCATAACTAAACTATTCCTGAAGTTAATATAGAAGCCATTAGGCAACCTAACACACCAGAGATCTCACATCCAACGATGGTACCGGAGAGGATGCCATTAATCCATTCCTTTTGTTCATTAATGTCGTACGGAAGGTCAGGATATCCTTGAATCCTGTGTACGATGCTATCTGAATTTACTAATAAATCAACACTCTTTGAAGTTAGATTTACTATGGAAATAGCGATCGGACTAGAATCTTTTATTGTTGCCAATTCTTTAATTTTATCATGAAGAATTTTTCCTAGTGTTGCAGTCGAATTTGTCTGATTTACACTATTGAATAAGTCAGTAATTAGTGTTAGTTCTGATGGTTTGATGTTGTTTTTAAGTAAGAGACTTTGCAAGTAAATGATAGCGGTCTTTGTGTGATTGGTATTTATGTCTGCGGACTTAATAATTGATATTTGTCTTAAGGATTTTTCAAAAATATTGTCCACATTAGAAGCCAAATCTTTGTTATCAATGATAAAATTACTAGTCTTATATGTAATACAGTTAGGTGGACAGTCACTACACTGTTTTGTTGTATATTCTATCATACAGTTAATGTATCCTGGAAGAATCGTTGAATTTGCCAGAAAAGGTTTAGAGATGTTACCCAAGGAGTGACTAGTCTGAGTTACAGACAAGGTCATTAAAATTGAAGCAAAAAACGTAAATACAAAGAAATGCATCGCTCCGCTGTTCATATCATAAGCTACTCTCCATTATTAGATAAATTTGTTTTTTATCAAAATGGATGTTGCAGATAGCTAGTTAGTTATTTGAAACAACAG
>JARFXS010000013.1 GCA_029194465.1 Candidatus Nitrosocosmicus sp. | reverse complement strand
CTTGTATAAAGATAATGGCTTGTAATCCTTAACTGCAATTAGTCTTGTCCTTATTTCTGATTCCATATTAAAGGATATTTTAGAAAGTGTATTACATTTTTCAAGCCATGTCATCAAGATATCATAGCATTTTTCTGAATTCAGTTTTCTTATGTTAACGAGATATGGAACCAATATATGATATAAACAATATCTTCTAAAGCAAGGCAACGGAGTTTGCAATAACCTTTCTATCCAAAAATATTTCTTTGCTGAATCATTTTTATCAATAATATTACAACTTTTATTTTGAAGTCTCGAATTCTTTTTCTTTTTCTTTCTCAGAAGATCATTATCTGCTAACCAAAGTCTGTAATCTCTAAACAATTTAATATCTATCGACTTTACATTATCATTATCGAATTTCTGTACTATTTTGACCTCTGCGTTTTCTCTATCATTTTCATTATGGGTAGAGAGATTTTTTGAATTAAATGTATAAGGTATTCTCAGTAATGATGATTTAAAGGAAGGATTATGACCAGAATCTTTTTTCTCATTACTAAAAGTCAGTTCAGCATATCTGAGAAATTCTTCTGAGGGATTTTGAGATAATTCACTTAATTCTTTAATTAATTCTAATGGTTTAGTATCTATCACGATATAGATATGGTATCCATTTCCTGTCCACAAAATAGTTGGTTGACTTCCATTTGATCTCTCTTTAATTGACTTAATACTTTTATTCTTTAACTTTTCTAATTTTGTTTTTGCTTCCTGATACGATAGATTTTTGTCTAAATCAATATCTATAAAAATGAGATTTGGTGCTTGTATGTTTGAATAGCTGGGATAATTGTTATTGTCTAAAACCGGATATGCGTTTATCCTACAATCTATAAAATCTGCTTCAATACATTCATTTAATATTTGTTCTTTGTTATAGACTGTAAACTGTCTAGTATTACTAATAGATGTTGATATTTTCCTTGGAAATAGTTGTTGTCTTTCTTCAAAATGAGATAAGATAAAGTCTATTCCTTCTTTAACTTTGTTTATTCTATCTTCCTTCTTTTTATAGTCAATATCACTATTCCCAAAAATCATCTAAAGTTGCGTCACCTTTTACGTGTTTGTAATAATTATAACCTAAACATTTTATCTGTTTTTCAAAGGTTGATTGTAATCTTTCGAGGTATTTGCTTCTGTCTATGAATGCGGGATCTGAATGTGCTTTTCCAGGAAAATTAGCTTTGTAATACTTTATAGTATCGCCCTCCTTCGCATTTAGTTGTTTTCCTACAATATTTTGATAGTCATTAGTATCATATTCAGAGGGGTCCTGTTTTAAAGTAAGACTAATCGCTAAAAGGTCATGAGGCACTAATCCTTTTTCCATATCTTGATATGCTTTTCTTAATTTTATGGTAGGATTTCTATCATATTTTAAATCCTCTGCAAAATCTTTCTGAAGGTTATTTATCCATTTAGGTCTATCGGACTTTTTTCCTTCTATTCCCACAATATCAGGATCTTTGGTTTTATCCTGATGAATTCCAATGTAATGCTTCTTTCCCAATAGTAGAGCTTTATTATATTCTTTAACTAGGTCAATTTCTATATCTTCTAATAGTATTGAACACTCTGCAAGAAATTTGCTAATATCTAATTTGTTCTTTACATTTGTTACAAATATGCTATCAGTGTCTCCGGCGATTACGTCGAATCCATACACCTTCTCTGCTATATGTTTCATATAGGATAAAGTATACCGTCCATAAGCAGTAGTTAATTCGGCTACTCTATAGTCTGCAAATTCAAAGAACTCACTTCCAAAAAGACCATCACAGCCATTGATTAGGATCTTTAGTCCTCGCTGCATTGATTCGTTTCCTAGGTCTTTCTGTCTAAAGCGTTCTTCTCGATATTGTTCCAACAATATGGGAATTAGACCTCGGTATTTGGGATCCTGACAGATCCAATACTGCTTTGCTTTTTCATTTTGTGTCTGTTCTTTTTTCTTATCATCAACTATTAAGTCCATTATGAATTTAGGAACTTTAGCTTCTGGTTTATCTTTACAACATACGCAGTTAACAGTATCAAAACTGATATTGTATTTGATCATCATAGTTGGATAAAGCGATTTTGCGTCAAAAATGTAGACGACTTGATTATTTTTAGCGTCATAATAACCAGGTTTTGGCTCAAGTACTTCACCACCTTTGTATGTATGTTTTTTTCTTTCCGCTGAGTTGAGTGTTGGAAGTCGGTATTTACCACTGTTTATCTTATCGTTAATGACTCGAGTCCACCAACTGGACAACCCATTGTTACAAACCCTATCAAATGGAACTTTGGTAATGACAGAAATTGCATTCATTAAATCCGGTATCTCGTAGTCATTGTGTTTGGAAAGTTCCATTACAAGAGAGGCATCCTTTATAACATATTCTAGTTGTTTTTCCTTGGTTAACAGTTGTATACTAGTTCCGTCCTGCCCATCATATTTCCCTTTACCTAATATCGATTTAGATACCGTATCAAGTTTCCAATCTCTATAGCCATCATGATAAATATCCATTACCATTTTCTTTTTATAGATATTGTAAAGGTCTATATGATAATAATAGTCAAATTTGTTTAATTTTCTAATTGCTGGAACGATATTAAAATTTCGAATATTGTGACCTCTAATATAAGGTACACCTCTACGGTCAAAAGCAACAATTGAAGAAATATCATAAAATTTGCAAGCATCATCTATAATCTTTAAATCAGAATCTGTTCCGCTAAACTTGCCTCTACTATTTTGAATTCTAACACCCTTGGTGTACCAACCAATTGTTAATCTATACTGTAGAATTTCATTCATTACCCATCTAATCAATTCCTTTTCAGGTTGTGAATAATTGAAAAGTCTAATTCATGTCTTGATTTTATATTTCCAAGACTGTCGACAATAGTGTTTTTGCATATAGTATATGGTTTTTATCAAGATTTTTTTCGTCATACCTGTATTCTAGGTCTAGTGCGGCCATAGGGGTTGACTAATAATTCATTTCTTTTAAGATTAATTTGTGTTTTTCCTACTTTATGAAAAGAGGCTTGCTTGGTAGTCAAACTATTTGATCCTCCGTTGCATTTTTTAGAGGAATTTTTCGTTGTTTTCAGACCATTTGACAATCATCTGTGGCTTTCTGTTTAATCTCCTGTATGTTAGGATGTCTAACTATATTCACTGCTAGATCCACCGAACATTTCTATTTTCTCTAGGTGTCGGCTTACCATTCAGATAATATCTAACAGCCTCATTGTTTTTGCATGCTAATTCAATAGAGTAGTTTAATGCTATATGAGAGCCTTGACTATCTTTATGGTTCTTAGTATTTCTTTAAAAGCGATGAATTTTACGCCGTCGCTTTCTTTGATTGTGGAAGGTAATTGAAATGGTGACTGGTTTCAGCCTTCTTCTTTGGTTTCATGTGACATCGTCACATGCTCTAACGAATTTGGACCCCCAGAGAGGCACATTATTTTTTTCTTAATTGGATTATCTTCTACAGACGGTAGTTGCAATATAGAATCTTGTTTTGATTCTATTTGTTGACTGAGTTAAGTATTTGCATTTTCTATATCATTATTTTTCTGTATCTCTAAGGGTAGATTATCTTTGAACGTGTGACAGTCTTTGTTGTTGTCACACGTTTCTAAAGTTTCAACGGTATCAGAATTAATATTTTGTTGTTCTTTACTTTCTAGGAAAGATGAAAGGTCTTTGTTTTGACTGGTGGGGTTATCAGTATTGTCATTTTTGACAACATGCTTTTCATGATCATCCTCAGTAAAATTACTATCATCAACAGATTGCTGGTCAAAGTCATTATGTTCATTGTTTTTCTTTTCATAAGGAACAAAGTCTTCCTTTAATTCAAGAAATACATCTGTTCTAAACCACTCAAATTCAGATTTTAATTTAATCTGTAGTTCTGAATTGTTATACTCTCCTACAGCTGATATATCCGCTATACCGAGAGCATCAAATTCCCTCATTGTGCGAGTCACAGGAGGCTGTGATATTGATAATTCATTGCATATTTGAGATGTTGTAAGTACTCCATTTTCGCTTTTTAGTAGTAGGTCTAATATTCTGACTCGTCTAACAGGTGCTGTTGATAAAGCAACTTTGATTGCTATTGGAACATCTTTAATGGTGAGAGAATCTCTTCCTTGAGATATAGCATGTCCTATTGCTAAATTACGTAAAAGAACAACTGCTCTAGATGCGTCTTCAATAATCGGAAAATCGGTATCATAATCTTGGCCTTCTACTTGATGTGGCTGTTGATACGAATTATTTTGTTCATTATTTGATACATTAATTTCGTTATTATAATCAGATTTATGTTTTGTAAATTTTGATTGAGACACGTAGACGTCTCCTCTTAGAGGAGCAAGTAAATTTGCTAGCTGTGCTAGATATTCTAAAGTCTTGTCTTGTTCTCCCTCCTCTTCTTCATTCCATCTTATCTTTATAACGTTATTTCCAAGTTTTGTCTTACCTTCTATTTCGGGAGCAGCGTCAAATATTTTTAAATAATCTAAAAGCGCTTCTTCAATTTCCTTGTTTATACTGGAAAAATTGTTGTTTTTGGCAATTCGTTTTAAATCCGAAACCGTTTTCTTTTGAAAGTTAGGACGTATAAAGTATATTTTATGACCTAGAGTTCCCAATAGTTTCCAAACCCTAAAAGGTATCTCGACAGCAGCTCCAAGCCACACAAACATTGTATCACCATATTGTCTATGACCGTGAGCTCCAGAATCATTCTCTAGACCATGCCCATCAAGAACTCTGGTTATTATTCCCATTACTTTTTGGAGGTCTTCTTCTTTACCGGTAAAAAATAGCGCCAATTCCGGAGTTAATACTAATTTGCTTTTCATTTTAGGTAACATATCCACTTTTTGCAATTGTTCTTCGTTCAATGCTGCGTTATGAGACACCAGGGAGCTGGATGTGAAGCCGTCTGTGTAAAAAACATCGGGATACTTCCTAAAAAGTTGAATTACCATTGTTTTCATGGATGACGGAGGAGCTAGTATCACTCCCATAAACGGAAGCGTAAAATCCACAATGTTCAATATTGATTTGACCGAGAGGCAAAACTCCATGAATATCCAGGCCTCCGGATAATGCTTTTTAAATATCTTTTCTAGATCTCGGTATTTCTCTTGTACTTTTAGTTGCCATTCTTTATAAGGATCGGAAGCTCTCTAAAATGATTGCGTATAATAGATACCTCCTTCTGAAACTCGATCTTAAATTCTTTATTGGGATCGTTTTTATCATCTTGTTCTTGATTACTAGAATTTAGGAATATTTCATCCTTTTTTCTATTATCTGATTTTCAATATCAGATAGAGCTGCTTCCAATGTCTGTGGATTATCAACAGGATATTCAGAATATTCCATTTTTTTAAAAGTTTATCTTTAATAAGTTTACAAAGTTTTTTTAATGTTGTTTTGTTATGTGTAAAAGGTATAATACAAAGATTCCGTCTACCAAAACGAAATTGAAAAATTTTTCTATTGAAAACAAATTCTTCTAGTCCTATTTTAGACATATTTTCTGTTACTTCAAAAAATTATAGATGTGCTATTACGGTTAGTATCATGTTTGGAACTATCATAGTGATCAGAAGATTTATTACCTTTTAATTGGTTATTATTTGTTGGAAAAGTCATTTTCAAATCTTCTTTATTTTTCTAATTCATGGCATTTACAATAACATGTTATTTTAAATCCCGTTGATTTGTTTGAATAAACCGTTTTACAATTATTGCAAGCTATCGGACATTGAGTAACTGATAAATCCAATGCGCTAGGACTCTTTATATGTCTGCTTTCCTCTTCGTAAAGTTTAATTTCATCTTTTTCATTTATTAAATTAGGAAATTCTTTTTCTTTGTCCATTTTTTTACACCTCTAATTTTTCGATAACGATCTTGTCATTGTCCTTGTTGATCTTGACAAAATCTCCCTTTTGCATTTGAAGCTCTTTTAGGAAGTCTTTAGGTAAAACAACGGTTAGTGATGTTTTACCTAGGATCCCATTGATTCTGTGAATATATCCTTTCATTATATTATATACAATACATACTGTTATTAGTCGGATACTATTATTATCATGATAGTATTACCTCTATGTCACTATCATATACTAATGGATTAACTATAAAAAACATCACTATTGAAGATATTCTGTATACTAATGTCAAAAAACGGGGGTCTGATGACGATGATGGAAAGGGATATGAGAAAGAAATCAATCTTTATCGCGATATTATACGTTTCATTCTGTCAGATTATAAGGACCAATACAACCCAGAAATTGAAAAGGATGATATGGATGGCATACCGATTATTGTTTCCTTTAGGATTTGGCCATTATGCAAGTGGTTATTTGACACTAACAAGGATTTACAAGAAGGTTATAAAAAGGAGTATGAAAAAGAACGGATTGCTTTTGCGAAGAGACCAATAAAGATAAAAGGTAAAGTTGGTCGCAGGCTAGAAAAACTCGTGAAATTGGGATTATTCGACATTGATGAAAACAGGGTTAGTTCTCAAAGAAATGAAGATCTTAAAACGTTTTTATATCATGTTACAAGAGCGGGCAGATTAGTTGCATTAACTTTAGAGCTGCAAAATTGTGACAAGAATTCAGACAGGTATAAGAAATTGTTGCTCCTAACGTTAAAGGAATATCTTACCGCTCTACCGCCCAATTATAAAAAACGATAATTATTACTTTTATTAACCCCTTTTTTTGAATACATTTTCATTACAGAAGTTGTATTTTCTAGAGTCTCTTTTGCATAAATGTATAGACAAATATGATGATATTCTCGATTACTTTTTCTATTATATGTCCAGACATTCCTATGGATTCTTGATAAATTTTCATGATTTAAGATATACAATGAATAATATCTTTTTTAAAAAAATAAATCATGATAATGAGTTTAAATTGTCATTCTATGAGACACTAAGTAATTTTAAGACACCATTCTTTTCAAAAGAACCACAAGACGAATTGGACAAAAAAATATTGAACATAGAACTAAAAAATATTGAAGCAAGTAGACAGATGATCAAAATCTGTTTTAAATCGGATATAGAATCTCAAATTGACAAAGATATGTGGGAGTATTTAAAAAACGATACTCACATGACTAAATCTTTTCAATTTGCCCATAACCATAAGGAGCGTTTCAGTGATGCCGATGTATTTGACAAGGGATTATACGCGCAAATAGAAAGAGAAAGGATTTTTGACTATCAAATAAGAAATGAATGGGAAAGAGTAAAGATCAACAATCTCCATTCAAATAAAATCACGATGATTGTAAAATGTCAAAAGTGTAACCGCTTAATATCATATTTGTACGATATAGAACACGATATGTTAGATAAAGTAGGATTGAAGCCGTATGATTTTGTGAATGAAATAAATCATGTATTTGGTTTTTGATTTCGACAAAATTCTAGTCAAAGTTACCTGATTGAATTAGCTGTCTTGCTATGATCTGTTTTCCTTGTTCATCAACTGAAGAAAATGCTTTGACTAAATTTTGCAAGACAGTATCCATTTCTTTATAAATTTCATCAAAATGCTTCTGGTTTTAGTGGATAGAGACATTTAGAACAGTATTTGTTCTCTAATACATTTGATAAATCACATCGTGGGCATATCGACTGCATGGGTTTCTTTTTTTATTATTTCTTCTGTAATTATTCCATTGTATTCCAATATCTTATTTTTTAGTTCATTACCCATTCTTCTTTTGATATATCTAGATCCTTGTTTTGAATTCATTGACCACCTTACCTTCTTTTTTAAAGCATATTCTGGTAGATAATCCGAGTCTGAGGTTATGGCAGAATGTCTTATACAATAAGGATTCCACTTTTTTACATTAAGCAAATAAGTCAATCTTTCTTTTTCCTCTTCATCTGTTATCTGGTTCGTCTCAATTAGTCTTTGAATTCTTTCTTTTAGATGTTTCATGATGTTATTTAGGGTATCAGCATGTATGGGAGCACCTGTTATCTGATTACAAATTATACTTGCATTTGGTTCGTTTTTAAAAGGATGTTCGTTAAGCCAATCTCTTACATAAGGGAAAGAGAAGGTTAGTAGAATAGGTCCAGTCCCAGTCTTTGATTCGAAGGGAATTTCGCCTTCACCATATTTTTGCTTTAATTTTACATGTTTTATTTTGAGACCTGAAATTTCATGAGGTCGGGCGTCCAGGTCCCAAAGTAATGATAATGCAGCCTTATTTCTCTTTAATGGTTCATATTTTATTATTGTTTGAAAGTCATCTTTATCCCATAATTCAGATTCAAGATATGGACTAATTCTTTTACTCTTCTTTTCTTTGATTTTCAGAAAAGATGGAGTTACCCAGTCTGAAGGATCTAATGGCCTTTCATTTCTTTTCTGCCTTAATTTTTCATTATAAAACCACCTAAAAAATACTTTATTCGTTGTAGGTAGTCATTCAAGTTCTCATCCATTTCCCATCAGATCCTCTTCTTATTTTTTATTTTAGTATTAAAAATGAGAGTATCTCTTCCTTTTTTAGATATTTGGATAAATTCTAAACTTTTTTCCAAAGAATTTCGCCATATTAATTAAGGCTTTGATATTCTGATTTTGATAACTTTCCCGGATGTATTAACGGATCTCAAATATAAATAAAATTATAGACTAATTTGGAATTATTCTTATTATCTAATAATTGAATATTGTTTAGCGTGGTCTCTAATTTGACTGGAATATCCAAGACCTCTTCATTACGATTATAGGCAATATTCATTGTTATATGACGAAGAAATATAATAAGAAATAACTAGTATATAGACCCGTATACTATGCACAGGTTCGGTGGGATTCGGACCCACGACATTTTAACCTCTTTCGATCTGGTTAAGAGCCAGACGCTCTACCTGGCTGAGCTACGAACCCTACGTTTAAATGAAATCAGCTGAACACTATTTAAACTAAACCAAGCAGATTGTCTCTGCTTATTATGTAATTGATTCAAAAATTATGGTATTGGTTTGGCTGTGGCTGTAGCGTGTTGTTCATTCTGATTGATGATATCAACAATTGCCTCAGAAACTGAGCATTTTAGCCTCTCTTTCTCTTTTAAGACCTTTCTATAGGCTTCTAGAGTTATATAGACTGGAATTGAGCCTGTTCCCTCCAACAAAGCTTTGACTCTATATAAACCATTTTCCATTCCTCTTTCAGCTATTTTCTTTAGCTTGACTTTATCGATCAAGCCTCCAAGAGGTCCCATGGGCATATCATAAACTACTGTTAATGTTGTCCTAGTTTTTTTCTCTTCTAATTCATCAAAATCAACAGTAATTTGCCAATGTTTAAATGGTCCTTCAATCATTTTTGCAACGATTTTTTTATGTGGAATGTAATCAATGGTTTCACAATCCCATTCTAATTTCTTGCCATCAAAATCACCGCTAATTCTAAAAATTGTACCTACTCCAAATCCGTTTTTAACTTCTAAAGGAATTACATTTAGACCCATATTTTCTGGAAATTGATCTGCCATATGTTCGGGTCTTGCAAAATAAGTGAAAACTTCGCTCAATGGAGCAGCAATATCCATACTCTTATTAATGGTAGTCATAAGATAACTTGATAAATAATTAATATGAATTTATAGTTTTTCCTAGCAAAAACAAAAAAATAGAGTTTTTAAGCAAGTGGATTACTATTTACAATCTCATCTAGACATTTGGCAATGTCCTGTTTTGAAACTTCTATCGGATTGTTATCTAAATGCCCTCTATCAGGCATGATAACATCTGCTGCTGCATCAAGAGGTTGATTCAGTTTTAAGGGCTCAAATTTTAATTTCTGGCATATTTTCTTGAATCTATCATAATAAACAGAATTGTTGAACTTGTGGGCAACAGTAGTGCATGAAGATAATGAATATCCATGTGGTACACCCTCGTTAGAAAAGACATAAGATAATGCATGCCCTAGAGTAGTTGATGAGTTGCCAAAGCCTATTCCTGAAAGCATTGCACCATATGGTAATAAATCAGGTTTATCGTTGATAATAGCATCTTCAAGAATATCAAAGGCCTCTTTACAGAATAGTTTTGTTAAAGGATTGGCCAACTTGCTGTCATATCCTTCAGAAGCTTGTGCTGCAGCGTCACATGCGGAATTTCGCATAATATTAAACGGAGTTCCGGGCAAAAATACGGATCGACAATAGCAGCATCAGCCAAGAAAGCTCATCCTGCAGTAGTTTCTTTATGGTCAAAACTAACTACAGCATAAGTTGTCATTTCAGCACCAGTTCCAAACGTAGTAGGTATCAAAATTTTTGGAATCCCAGTCATTTTGCTCAGATATTTGCACACATCTAGTGAGCTACCACCGCCCAACCCTATATAACAAGAAATATTTTTTCCATCAAATTCATTTTTTATGGTCTCAATGGTTTCAATAGCTGGATCAGGAGTGACTTTATCATAAACGTGATAATTTTTTATTCCCATATACTCTATCCATTTTTCATAAATTTTGCTTTCTGTAGTTGTTATTATCAATGCATTTTCAGGGTAATCAAATTCCTTTGCGGCATTTTCGCCATATGCGATTTTTTTTGGAATTAAAATCTTCCACACATTAACCCTGAAATGTTTTTTCAATTTAAATATTTTCTTCTAATATTCAGATACTCTCTTGTTTATTAGCAGCATATACATCATTTTTAAGTGCTTTATCAAAACTGTAAAAGGTAAGAACATTCCAGACGATCGTGTAAGCCTAAAATTGAAATTGCAAGTCATGATAAGGCATTGAGGATTAGGCTTTGAATCTTAGAAAATTTATAGATATAATTGTTTGGATCAGTTCATCAGAAACTAATTCTAAAAATCCAAACTACAATCGAAATATGACAAGACCAGACTTGGCTCGAGCTTCAATTTCTATACACATGTGCACCGCCATAAATCGCACAATACCTTATAAGCTCGACGAAATAACATCTCTTCTTATCTATCTGCTCTTTGATTTGACCTAACTCATGGTTTAGCGAATATAATTCGGCCTGTTTATTAGCGATATATTCTTCAATATCATAAATAGAAACACCAAGATTCTTAACAAAATCCGATACTGACTCAAATTGAAACAAAAAATTCTGGATGTCTTCAACATCATTCATGTGAAAGAAGACGCTTAATTGTTCCAAGAAATCTTCAATTTGTTCTTCAGACATGTCTAAATTGTCTAGTAACTTGTTTAGCCGCATAGAACGAGCGAACTGCGATGGCTCCCAACCATCTCTCTTAAGTGATAAAGATAATTGCCTGAGTAGATCAATATCGGGAATGTCTCCTTGCCTTGTCTCTTGGACTATGTTGTAAACAGAACCGTATGCAATGTGGTTATTTTTAGCAATCTGGTCCCGGAACACCATCTATCCATTGTCGTATTACTTCGTCCTTTATTGTTTTTGGAATTTTAACCATGATGTTTATAATAAATATACAAAAGTTTATATAAAAAAAATCAAGTCCAATTCGTCCCAATAGTATGGTCAATCGAGATGACGGTTGAAATGACGGTTGAAATGACGGTTGAAATGACGGTTGAAATGACGGTTGAAATGACGGTTGAAATGACGGTTGAAATGACGGTGGAAATGACGGTTGATTAAGCCCTTAGCCAGAACATGAATAGCACTAAGATTTCATTATGTCTCTGAACGGTAATATAGTGAAATAGCCTAACTGTTCGTATCTATTTAACACTATATCTCTCTGTCATGTCTCGAATACTATGACAGTTTCGATTGCTCCTCATAAGATAGTAATTTTTTCTCTAAATAATGAGAATGATAGAGTACTCATTCACCGTATTTTTAAAGATATTCTAAAAAGGTATTGAAAGCTAATTCTTGTTTGTTAATAAGATAAAAGAGAGTTTGGACAATATTATGTATGGAAAATAAGGACGAGAAGTTTCATTTTCCTGTTTTAATTTATGATAATTATTGCTCGTCTTGCTCCAAATTCGCCAATGTCATATACAACCTATCAAAAAAAAAGATAGAAATTTTGGGACACTTTGATATTGAAAGATCTACCGAACTAAAAGAATTGGTATTTAGTAATTATTCCAAAGATCCAACTAGGATGTTTTGGTATGTGAAAAGAGATAGAGCATACGCTTCAAGAAAAGGCCTGGTACAAGTAATCATGGACCTGATAGGAATTAACCTGGGCCTAATAAAATACAAGAATGTTCAATTAGTGGATCAGAAAGTCTCCAAATCCTGCTATATTGGAAACAATTTTTATTCTCATTATGGTTGTGGAGGTGATACAAAAAGCGTCCTTAAACGGATTTCATACCTTATTCGAAACACAGATTCAATCCGATGGAATGCATAGATCTTGCCTACTTTCATTCTCAACCATTTCCACCCCTCTCATTCTCTTTCGAGGTTCTTTTAAGATGACATTCTCTGCGCAAATGAAAAGGACAAAACACTAGGGATTGGATCGACCCAACGCATCCTAACCTTTCCATACAGTTAAATGAATAATTAGACTTAAAAGCGAGAAAAAATTTACCATCTCTTATTGAAATGTTTGGTTTTGAAAGTACTTCTGATTTATTGATAGTTGCAATTTTTGTTCAAACAATTGTTATTTCATTAATAATTTTGACTATTTACCTTAAAATAAGAAAAATTCAGTACAAAAATATTGATTTAAATGAGAAAATAGATGAAAAATTGGATAGAGTAGAATCAAAATTATCCTACCTATACAACCAAGTTTTGGTAATTTCCGCTAATGAGGATAAATTCAAATACCCGAGGTCTTATCTCGATCCTTCGGCTTTTTATCGAACCGGGGTTACCACTCATGAGGAATCTGTTTCTCAAAGTCTGTTAAAAGATACCATTCTATCTGGCCAAAATTCAAGGGACGCTAGAATATCAGAAACAGGACAGACTGCAAAGCCAGATGCGATCAAATCAAAAGATTCGGAAACTAATCCTATACCAACAATAGAAACTTCGTCTATTTCCCAGCCAGAATCAGCACCCTCGATCATATCCACAGGGTCATACCCTTTTTCTAATAATGACTCATTTTCAGAAATATCGACAAACAGCAAACGTAATGATACTGCAGCCAAGGACACAACGGCGGACTTTGTGGATGACAGCAATGTATCCGTAGACTCCAAAAACATTGATCATGCCGATCTCCCCTATGAAAAAAATACAAACCCAGAAATAGATAAGATAGAGAGAGAAATCCTAACAGCCCTCAAGAGATTGGGCGGTAGTAATGATGATTATGGTTATGACTATGGCAATAGCAAAAGAGAAGATATCATATACCAAACTGCAAAAAAGTCCGACAGAAAGGGCAAAAACATTGACTAAAGTCATGTAAAAATTGATTTTTTCATACAACCAAATAAGTTTTAGGCTCATTTTTTGGGTTGGCGGATACGATATTGGCAAAAATTATAAATGATAATCTACTATAGATTTTTAACCATGATTTAATATTATTGTAGGTGAAAAGAGAATTTCCCAATCAGATGAGAACAATTTAGAAAAGGATAAAACAATAAAGAAAATAGCCAAATACGAGCAACACCAAACGATTGTAAATCTCTTCGATTCAGGAATTCCTCCAGAGATAATCGCATTGCAGTTAGATGTCGATTTAGAAGAGGTTGATAACGTCATCAAGAACTTAAATGAAAAAAAAGATCATGACAATAGCAGGCTGATAGGCAACAATTCGGTGGATAACGCCTCTGTCTTTTATGTAGACGCTCTCATAGATATCCAAAAAATTATTTCCTCATCCCAATCAAGTATGTGGAAGGCTTTACGCTCAGATCCCATTTTTACAGCCCCTTTTGAAGAAACACAAAAAGTTCTCAGCAGTTATTATAATGAAAAAATCAAACTTATAATTTTAAACATCGATATAGTAGGGTCTACGAAAATGTCAATGAACCTCCCAATAGAAAGAGTGTCTAAAATAATCCAAACTTTTAGTCAGGAGATGACCAAGATTATCCGTCTCTATGGAGGCTATGTTTTAAAGTACATTGGCGATGGAATAATTGGTTTTTTTAATGTTAGCTCTGACCATTTGTATACCCTTTGCATTAATGCAATAAATTGCGCCCGAACCATGATTAAAGTTATCAATCAAGGATTCAATCCAGTATTTAGTCAATATGATTATCCAGAGATCGGCGTTAGAATTGGTATTGATTACGGCGAAAATGTAATTGTAAAATACTATCCATATGTCGATAATGTAAACGATCTAACACAGTATGAATATAAAACTATTCAAAAAACTAGCGAATTGATATCAAATAAGGAACCGTCTTACGATATACTCGGGTACACCATAAGTATTGCAACCAAAATGACCACCTTTGCCAAGGTTAACCATATAGTAGTCGGCCAGTTGATTTATGATGTACTATCAAAAGAGGAACAAGAATATTTTTCTGTTGTGAACATCAATCCTGAAAACTGGAACTATATAAGTGACGAGACAGGATCGATATACAAACTTTACTTGAATCGCGGATAAGTAACTACACGGCTCGCGTATAAACTATAGGCAGTGATAAAAGATGAAAATCTTAAATTTAGATAAGGATTTATTTTTGATCTCCATAGAGTACACATATGACGAAAGTATGTTCGTTTTGTAATATTGCCACAATTAACGAATCTGAGAGTGTTTGCAATGCATGTATGAAGAAATATGGCATAGGTACCTTTGATAATAGCAGAGATGGTTGTGGATGTGACTGCTGACAATAAGGAAAGGAAAAAGACCTTTGTCATTATCGAGATGGAGAAAAGTGCAATCTTAAAAAAAATAAACAAAAAGCAAATTCAGGGTCAGTAAATGGTAAAATCAAATCATCTCTTTTGTTGTATTTTCATACAGCCACCGTATCATCATACCCTGTATTATTGAACTCTAAATGTTAAAGACTCTATTAAATATTAACTTGGCCCGGGTTCTGGAATCCTCGTTCACATGTACTATTACCAACCCGTGATATGGTTGTGGTTGTCCATAACAAATAACCCAATTGTCTGGTGAAAACATGAGAAACGGAAGTGCAACCAAATCTTCCTCGCCTTCAATAATGAATTTGATTTTGCTTTCTAATTTGTTTTGAGTTAGCTGCTGTATTTCAGTAATTATATGCTCATCAAGTTCTCCTGGTTTATTCTCAAAATGTAAAATTTTGTCAGTAGGATATTCAAATATTCTGTCTTTTTTTATCCTTTTTTCTTTTCCATCAACAACCGAGATGTCGGGAATATAACCTAAACGCACTAATTTTTCAGTAGTAGTATCTCCGACTGTAATTATCTTGTGTGCTTTTTCAAGTTCTCGGTCTAATGAGTCTTTATTGATTTTCTCGTCCTTAATTAGCACGCCAAAGGGCTCTTTCAAAAGACTCAATTGGGATGTATCGATTTTCAAAATCGTGTAACTCTTAAAATCCTTCAAGTTTTTTTATCTATATAGATTCGGCTCAAAGAATTATTAAAATAACCAGAACTATGATTTTTGTTGCTCTTTTTCTTGTTCTTTTAGTTGCTCTTTTTCTTGGTCCATTAATTCTGAGGCAATAACGCTAATCCTTCCAGCAGTTATTTTCGAGATCTTATTGAAAGCCTTTGCATACTCGGATGTAGGTTCAGAAATTATAACAGATACTCCACTATCGCTTCCTTTCATAATTTGGGTTGTCAAAGGTATTTCGCCTATAAAAGGAACTTTGAACTGTTCACTAATCTTGATTCCACCTCCTTCTCCAAAAATATGTATCTTATCATCACAATTAGGACACTTTAGATAGCTCATATTTTCTATCACACCTATTATTGGTATGTTTAATTTGTTGAACATACCGATTGATTTAACTGCAACATTCATTGCAACCTCTTGAGGTGTTGTCACAATAAGGATTCCAGTAATTGGTATCGTTTGTGCCATGGTAAGGGGAGCATCACCCGTCCCAGGGGGTAAATCTATTATAAGATAATCAAGTTCACCCCAGTTTACGTCAGTTATGAACTGTTTTACTATACCTGCAATAATAGGTCCACGGTATATTCCTGCTTGCTGAGACTGTTCGTAAAAGAATCCCATAGACATTACTTTAACATTTTCAGCTATGGGAGGTTGAATTTTACCTTCTAAAACCTCTGGGACTTCTTTTAGTCCCAACATTAAAGGTACACTGGGCCCATAAACGTCTGCATCCAATATACCAACTCTAGCACCTGACTTTGCAAGGGCTACTGCCAAATTCACCGAAACAGTGGTTTTACCTACACCCCCCTTTCCACTCGCTACTGCTATTATGTTTTTTACTCCAGGCAAAATCTGATCCATAGTTATTGTCCTGCCCTCCATGACTCTAGCAGTGACTTTAAGTTCCAAATCCTTGATTCCTAAATTTGATATAGTATTTCGCACATCCTGTTCAATTTCGCTATTAAATGGACAGGCAGGTGTTGTTAATTCTAATGTGAAAGCAAGTTTATCTTCATTAATGGTAATATCTTTTATCATACCCATAGAAACTATATCTTTGTGTAATTCAGGATCTTTAACAGTCTTTAAGGCACTAATGACTTTATCTACAGTAACCATGACGATATAAAAATCGAGTTATTATTCTATTTAAATCATTCATTCTCAAAAGCAAGAATGAAAATAGGCAAAACAATAATTAAGGATAGATCTTCTCACATAAATAGTCAAAATTAAACATAAAGTTCATAAACTGATAGTTCTGGATATCTTTTATCTTTATTATGTTTGCTATAGCACATATGTCCGATGTAGTAAGAATTCCACCTAGTAAGCTAACTAACTCTCTAAAGTTAACTGCAATTGGTATCCTAAAGGAAAAGTATGAAAGTATGGTCAGTTCAGATTTAGGTTATGTTATTTTGATTATAGATGCAGAAACTAACGCTGTAGGCAAGGTTATTGCGGGGGATGGAGCTACATATCACAAAGTAAATTTTACAGCATTAACGTTTTATCCTAAACTTCACGAGGTCGTAGAGGGTGAGGTAGTAGAAATCACCGATTTTGGTGCATTTGTCAGAATAGGTCCTACTGATGCTCTTTTACACTTATCTCAGATCACAGATGACTATTTAAAAAGTGATGTTAAGCAAGGTTTAATATTATCAAATCAATCTGAAAAAACTTTACGAATTAGCTCCAAAATCCGTGCAAGAATCACCGCAATTAGCTTAGGAAAGAGCGCATCAATGGGTAAGATAGGAATCACATGTAGACAACCATTTCTAGGTGCATTAGAATGGGTTGAAAAGGAGATACGACGTGCCCAAGGGGGGACTAGCGGTGATAATTCCAACAGCAAGGATAAGAATGCAGAAAGTCCACAAGCAAGAGCCGCAAAAAAAGACAAGAGATAAAAATTATACTGAGTAGTGATAGTATTGGCAAGAGAATACGCCTGTAAGAAATGTAAGGCATTAACCACCGGGAAAATGTGTCCAGTTTGTAAGTCTACTGAATTATCCAAAGACTGGTTTGGAATAATGTTGATACTTCATCCTGAAAAATCAAAGGTCGCAGCTACATTGGAGATAACTGTTCCTCACAAATATGCACTAAAAGTTACATAACTTTTTTGAATTGAAAAATTATAACAATTTTTATAATTCAAACTCAAATCATAAAAATCGAGGAGATGGACAAGGGCCAGAGGATGAGCAAGCTGAGGACCGTAAAGAATTTAGTTATCCATTCCAGTCAGAGGTAGAAAAAAGAGCCACACTGGTCGGTTTTTTAAATGAGGATATTGGCACTGGAGACATTACAAGTAATTTACTGATTCCAGAGGATACCACCTCCAAAGGAACGATAGTTTGTAAGAATACCGGAAATAACATAATAGTAAGCGGACTTTCAGAAGCAAAAATTATTTTTGATATTTGCGGCTGCGAAGCAACCTTATTAGTTGAAGACGGATCAAAAATTGCAAAAGGGACAGATGTTCTGACAATACAAGGATCATCCAGATCGATTTTAAAAGGAGAAAGGACTGCACTTAATCTTTTGATGCGTATGAGCGGAATATCTACCCGGACTAACCAGTTTATTGAAAAATTAGGGGAAATGTCAAAAACTGTAAGAATTTCCTCAACAAGAAAAACTGTTCCTGGATTAAGGTATTTTGATAAAAAGGCCGTAGTGATCGGAGGTGGGATCTCCCACAGGGTAAGACTTGATCAACTGATACTAATAAAGGACAACCATATCGCAGTTGTTGGTTCTGTAAAAAAAGCTATTGAGATTGCCAAATCTGTGTACGGAGATAAAAGAAAAATAGAATGCGAGGTAAATGATTTTGGCGGCATAGTTGAAGCGATAGAATCAGGGGCCGACATAGTAATGTTAGACAATTTTAAGCCACATGAAGTCAAAGACTCACTGGATAGAATCAGAGTACTAGGCTTACGCGATAAAATCATTATTGAAGTTTCTGGGGGCATAAATTTGGACAATATTTATGACTATGCTATTGCTAAACCTGATGTCATCTCGATTGGATCATTAACTCATTCAGTTCAAGCTATAGATTTTAGTCTTGAAATTCCTGTTTAATACTACTTGTACTTTTTAAGTTGCATAAACTTGCGCATCGGATCCTGAAGTTAACAAGGCTTGAACAAAGAATAGAAAATTCATAAAAGTGTATAAAAAAATTTATCAACCTGTATACATTATATCTTGAAAGACAAAAAAGTTGACAGACCGAAATACAATTTCTAGATATCATTTTTGTTTTATCGTAGTTTTGGTGATCTCAATTATTACATTGACGCTTGCTTTTTTGAATACCGAGAAGGTATGGGCGCAATTTACAGTTATTCCAATCAAAGTGGGAGAGCACCCACAGAATGTGGAGTATAACCCCATTAATGGTAACATGTATGTTTCGAATTTTTATACTGGTGATATATCCGTAATAGACAGCAATACCAACAAGGTTATACACACAATACAAGTAAACGGCAGTCCTAATGTTTTAGAGTATAATCCAAGTAATGGTAACATGTACGCTGGTAACTTGGATCAGATTTTGGTAATAGATAGCAATACAAATAAGGTGATTCACGCTATTGATGCTGGAGATAGCCCACAATTTCTAAAATATAATCCCAGCAATGGTAATATATACATAGGCAATTTGGGAGAGGTATTAACAGTAGATAGCAATACCAACAAGGTTATACACACTTTACACATACCCCATGGTCCAACTTTCCTAGAATATAACCCAAGCAATGGTAACATGTATGTGGTATCTGATCCTAACTCAGATACAGATACAGATGTAAATGGGAAGGTCCTAGTAATAGATAATGCTACGAATAAGCTGACCCATACTATAGGCGTAGGAAAAAGTCCAAGTTTTGTTGAATACAACCCAAGCAATGGTAACATGTATGTATCTAATAGTGGATCCGGTGACATATCCGTAATAGACAGCAATACCAACAAGGTTATACATACAATACAAGTAGGTAATGGTTCTAATGCCAGTCCTGATGCTTTAAAATATAACCCAAGCAATGGTAACATGTATGGTACCTTTGATTCTGATTCCGATGGAAATGGTAGCATCTTTGTAATAGACAACAGCACCAACAAAGTCATACGAACTATTGATGGAGGAGAGAATATGCAAAACCTTGCTTACAGCGCAAGCAATGGTAACATGTACGGTACCTCTATTTCTAACTCCGATGGAAGTGGCAAAGTCTTTGTAATAGACAGCGACACTGACAAGGTGCTTCAAATCGTTGATGTCGGAGACAACCCAGTCGACATAAAGTACAACCCAAGCAATGGCAATACCTACGTGGTTAACGAAAATTCAGACAATGTTTCGTTAATAACCACAACCACAACCACAACCACAACCAAGACTAAGACCAACTCCACAAGCTGAAAAAATATTACAACAAGACACTTGTAATATAATTGATTTCCACTTTTCAACTGTTTTCATAGTTGTCATTTGGAAATTTAATAAATACACAGTCTCACATATTGTCAAGTTGATATCGAAATCAGACACTTCCACATCAATGTTGTATCAATTTTTGATCAAACTATACAACATCTAGTGTAGAATAATAAATACTACAAATGGGATTAGCCATATTGTGCAATTGTGATGACAAGGGGGCGTTTCCAAGAGAAATGATGATGGAAGTTACAATTACGTTTTCACTCTTTCATCGGAATATTTAGCAACCCTTTTTTACAAAGACTAAGATTAGATTATGAGAACCCTTTTACCACTCTGAACTTTGTTCTCATTAGGAACCATACAGATTAACAACGAATACCTTGCGGAATATTTTATGGGGAATACCTGCAATTGTTACTTGACCCAACCTTACAAAATATCCAAAGATTATTTATATCTTGGACAGGTATTGTTTTTTTCTACTGTATTAAATCCAGGACTGATTCATATCCCCCCTGAAACCAGGTCAAGAAATTGCCAGCATTCTTTCTATAGGTATTATGGCTTTTTTTGCTATATTTTCAGGAACTTTAACCTCATGAACATCATTAAGAAGCGAATTGTACACTTTTTCTATGGTTATTTTTTTCATATATTTACATATTGCATCTTTTTTTACAGGGATAAACTCTTTAGATGGGTTTTCTTCCTGCATCCTATGAAGTATTCCTACTTCGGTAGCTATTAGGAATTGATCGTTTTTTGATGAGCTAGCCTCTTTCATCATCCCTTCTGTTGATAATATTTTACAGTCTCTATTTATATCCCCTTTAGAAACGTGGTATAGTGTAGAGGAAGTACAGCTACATTCAGGGTGGACTAAAAATTCTGCCTTTGAATATTTTTGTAACATCAAGTTGATATCTTTATCGGTAATACCAGCATGTACATGGCATTCACCTGGCCATATCTGGATATTATCCCTTTTGGTTACTTCCGCAACATAAGCTCCCAAAAACATGTCGGGCAAGAACAGGACGGGAGTATTTTTTGGAATACTCTGTACTACCTTTACTGCATTTGAGGAAGTACAGCAATAATCTGATAAAGCTTTTATATCTGCAGATGTATTCACATAGCTTACAACCATAGCATCCGGGTTTTCACCTTTCCATTTTAAAAGTTCTTGTGGATTAATAGAAGAAGCAAGTGAACATCCAGCTTCCAAATCAGGTATCAAGACTTTCTTGTTTGGACTTATTATTGAAGCTGTTTCAGCCATGAAATGGACACCACAAAATACAATAATTGAAGCATCCGTTTCCCCAGCTAATCTAGATAATTTCAGAGAATCTCCAATAAAGTCAGATATATCTTGAACTTCAGAAATTTGGTAATTATGGGCCAAAATTATTGCATTTTTTTCTTTCTTTAGTCTTTGGATTTCTTCCGCGTATTCTAGTTTCAATACTGACATTACTTGCAAATCAAATTATGAGATTCTTCAATTTAAATAATAGTGATTTAGTATTTGATTGCCATGAATTTTTCTATGCGGGTAATTGTTGCCTATAATATTCTAATTTCAAAATGCATATAATAAATATGAGTTTCAATATTAATAGCTCATGCCGACTCACGGATCATTAACTAAAGCTGGAAAGGTTAGAGGTCAAACTCCCAAAATACAAGCACGTGAAAGAACTAGCCCTTCATCTAAAGTTAGGAATAAGAATAATTTCGTAAAAAGATTTGAAAAAAGGATTCAACCAGGACAGAAAAAACCAGAAAGAATGCACAGACGTTAAATAACGCTCTCAGCACCTACTACTCTGTTTTTTGTTCTAATTTTTCAGAAATTATTTGATATTACTATTTAACCAAGATCGTAATTCTTAATTGTTTTTTTACCCAAATAAAATATTAATGGGTAAAAACAAAGCAAAAACATGTACAGCCATATTGCGGAAACATGGAAGACAATGTTGAAAACTAGATCTCCAGAAATAAAGAATAAAGCCTATGTATGGAGAAGAGAACCTACAATACACAAGATAGAACACCCAAGTCGCATAGATAGGGCTAGAGCACTAGGTTACAAGGCTAAACAAGGCATAATTGTGGTAAGAATTCGTGTTGGCAGAGGCGGAATGAGAAAGCAGCGTCCTGTTTCAGGCAGAAGACCAAAGCACATTGGTGTAGTGCACATCAAACAAAGTATTAGTATGAAGAGAGTAGCCGAAAGACGTGTCAATGAAAAATACCTCAATTTAAGGGTAATGGGATCATATCTGCTTTATCAAGACGGAATGTATTCTTGGTATGAAGTAGTACTGGTAGATACAAATCATCCGGCTATTATAAAAGATAAAGAAATGAGAAGTAGAATAAATTTTAACTAATTAAATTAGTAAAGACTTTATCTTTTTCCTTTTTACCCATCTATTTCAATTATTTTGTTTATGATATCGTTGGCTTCGTCTAGCGAAACGTCCTTGTCTACAGTCACATAATAGAGAACGTCGTCATCGGTTTTGGACGGAACCAATACCAAGGTAACAAATTCATTTTTTGTAATAGAGAAAACAGTTTTTCCAATCGATGACTCAAAGGAATTTCGAAGCTGTTGTCTCATAGATTCGATAAAGTGTTCATCTCTAGCCTTTTCGGGAGATAACAATGGTTTCACATTCTTTCGCAGCTTGCCTGATAATGTTCTACCAAATCTATTTATTATTCCAACGTAGCGAATCTTTTCAGAAATATTTAAAAATGCTACACACTTGTCATGATAAACAGATTTACCTGGATGATTAGTATATTTATTTTCCATCGTTAATACAGTTGTAATTGTATAGCTTTAAAAAGCATTATTATTTCTTGTTTTTTTCCAATATTGAGAAAAAAATTAAGACTTTAATTAACATGAAGTATCATGAACAAGAGTTGTTCGAAGGGTCCAGAGGCTAATCTGCCACAAACTGTTAACCTCATAATCTTGGCTCAACCCTCTTTTGAGTCAAGCAAATGCTAGATTTTATTCTCATTACCTCCTCTATTTGAGCCAATCGTATTTGTACCATGGCATTCACATTCGCATCTTTGCATTTTCATGTCAAAGGAGCAATCCTCATCAGGACCGCAAGTCTCATCCATGGGCCAATTACCTGGACATTCCTTATGTTTGTCTCTTTTGCAAAAAAAGGTTAAGAACATGATATATGTAAGTAGCTTACAAATCTATATTAAATAATTGAGGTGCATAGATAGACCCTTCCCTGACTCTCTTCACTTTTGCCACAGACAAATAGTGTGGCCAGAGAGTTATCATAATTGCACCTTCAGGAACATTTTCGGGTGATTCAATTACTATTAAATCATTTAGATTAACTCCATGTTCATTTAGTTTTTCTTTACTTCTATCTATCAATTCTGCAGGCATCCCGCTGCTGTATAAATAGACTTTATCTGTATATTCTATTCTATTAGACACTAAATACCTAAAAATTTTGCAATAAAAAAACATTCCCGTGACATAACTTTAGGCATTCTGTCAACAAACTGTTCTATTTTTAATTACAGCTCATCAATTTTATACTTTGTAGTACAACCTATGCATTCATAGATCTCGCTGCCAACTTGGCCAGAAACATTGAATCTTACTATGGTCTTACATTTTGGACATCGTCCTTCAGTAGACTTTGTTTTTCGTACTGGTCTTGCAGTTTTTCTTTTTCTACTACCCATTTATAATTAATGATAAAGTCGACCTTTTAATAAATTAAATTGATCTTTTGTAAAAGTATGCAGGATATTAGCGTAGATAATTTCAAATATATTTTTTGGATTTAGGAATATCTTTGAAATAGAGGGCGAGAGGGGGAGAGAGCAGGCTAAGGGATGATTTAATGAGTATAATATCAATTGTTTTATGGTAAAACTGATGATAGTATCCAATAATCCTCTAGAATAAAAGAAAAAAGATTAAAAATATTACATCAAATAATGAAAAGAAAAAATTGAAGGAAGATATCAGTCTTGACCTAGTGCATTATTTCCGCTGTTGACTTGTTCTTGGAAGCTCAATTGGTTGCAAGATACGATTGCATCCTCACCAGAAACACATTGTGCATTTTGTTTGTTGTCTTGATCTTGTTCGATGCCTTGATCTCCATCATTTCCTTTACCTTTTTTGTTATCTCCACCATTTTGTTGTCCTGCTGCGTTGTTTCCATCATTGTCCTGGTCTTGGAAGCTCAAATTATTACAAGAAGCAGCAATACTACCACCTGCTACACACTGACTATTTTGTTTGCTTTCTTGATCTTGATCGATGTCTTGATCTGAATCATTTCCTTTACCTTTTCCATTTTGTTGTCCTGCTGCGTTATTTCCATCATTGTCCTGGTCTTGAACGCTCAAATTATTACAAGAAGCTATCACATCCTCACCAGAGACACATTGTGCATTTTGTCGTGAAGATTGACCTTGATCGATGTCTTGATCTGAATCATTTCCTTTATTTTTCTTGTCTTTAGCCATAACGTCATTCACAGCTAAAGTGGGACTTAAAAATAGAGCAAAAGTCACCACTGCAACCACAGCTAAAATATGTGGTTTTTTATTGTTTAATGTAAACATCATAAGTTAAGGTAATGTGTATAATATGTATAGTTCTTAAAATAAATATACTACTATCTTATATCAAATTTTTACTAAATAAAAAACTGTTATATTTATTGTCAAAGCTCATCCCGAATCAGGCGACAGATTCGATAATGGGTCAACAAACCGCTGATGTATTATGATATGTTTGGCTTCTTCTTCCGCACACATTCTCCACTTTCTTCTGATCATTTGAGTTTTTGGGGTGTAAGCAAACATGTAAGCAAACAAGCAAACAAGGAAGTATGTAGTCAAGGCGGACAGAAAAGCATCAAATTTGAAAAGTCTGTTTTATTCACGATAGGAAACTTTGTCTTTACATATATGTATGTGTGTAGATGCATCATATTTATCTCGGATAATCAATATCCATCATCATAAATGGGAGATACCGGTACAAATATTGCAGATTCAAAAAATGCTAAAACATATGTTGAAGTTACTATAGTGGGTAAAGATAAAGAAGGAATAGTTGCAGATACAACGAATTACATATTCAGAAACGGGGGAAACATTGAAAAGATAAACCAGAATGTAGTAAAAGGACTCTTTGGGATGCATCTTGAGGCGTCATTTCCACCAATTGATAAATCAAAAATGCAAAAGGAATTGGATGAGTTGGGCAGCAAACTCGCCATGGAAGTAAAAGTACACTTCCATGAAGAAAACAAGGTCAAGAACGTGGCAATCCTAGTAAGCAGAGAGGACCATTGCTTGTTGAAAATTCTAAATTCTCGTGCCTCTGGAGAAATAAATTGCAATATCTCGTTAATAATCGGCTCCGATGAAAAACTAAAATCAATTGCGGATTCCTTTTCGATACCATTTCATTTTGTAAACCATTTGGAACAAAGTGTTGCTGAAAGTGAAATTTTACAACTAGTTGAAAATTTCGATATTGACCTTATTGTCTTAGCAAGGTATATGAGGATATTAACACCTAATTTTGTATGGCGTTATCCAAACAGAATCATCAACATTCATCCGTCTTTGTTGCCTGCTTTTCCTGGAGCCTTTGCCTATGTACAAGCTTATGAAAGAGGCGCCAAAATAATTGGATGTACTGCACACTTTGTGACAGAAGATCTTGATCAAGGTCCCATAATTATTCAAGAATCATTTAAGGTCTTGACAGAAGACACATTGGAATCTATCAAGATAAAAGGTCAAATTGCTGAAGCTCTTGCACTGCTTGAAGCAGTAAAGCTGTTTTTGGAGGATAAATTGGAGGTCTATTGGGGCAAAGTCAGCTATAAATAATCAAATATGTTTTATAGCTCAGCGCGACGATCCTAATTAAATTAATAATGGAAATCAAGAACATTAGTCAAAACAAATTTTCCAGCTTGATAAAAGATTTCAATTTTGAGTCGGCCATATTGCCTCTTGGTTCCATAGAACAACATGGAGATCATTTACCATTTTCGACAGATACCCTTATTGTAGAACATATTTCAAACATCGTGTCAACTAAATCTGAAGCATTCCTGCTTCCTTCTCTTTTCTATGGCGTATCTTTTGAGCATGAACCCTTCTTTAATATCTCAATAGACTATAACATATTAGTAGATCTTATTTCCTGTATTTGTCAGTCCCTATCAGTACATGGTATCAAACGCATGTATGTTATCAACGGGCATCACGGAAATATTGGCCTTTTGCAATATGTCGGGCAGAATCTATCAGCAAAATATGCTATAAATTCAGACTTTTTCTACTTTATTAACTACTGGCAAATGCTTGAAACAGGATTTGATCATGCAGGAGAAGTAGAAACTTCGATCATGATGGCCATTCATCCAAATCTTGTTAATATGGATCTTGCAAAGGCTGGATTGGATACAAAAGGTCAAAAAGTCGAATCATTATATAAATTAGGTACAAACATGTCGATTAACAATCGGGCAGGGTTTATGAAATTTACTAAAAATGGTATATGGGGAGATCCGATTAAGGCCAATGCCACAGAAGGAAAGAAAATGCTTTCGCAGGTAATAGAAAAAATTTTGACCTTGATAACAGACTCCAACTATAGGTAATTATCTAATTTCGCACGAAAAGGTAAAAAACTAAATTTAATATAGGACATCCATTTGATAGAAAATAGGTTAGATAAAGTTGTCAGTAGATATGGCAGTTAAAGTCCTCGATGAAAGCCTCGGTAGGGATGTTTTGATAAAATTGAAGGGTGGCAAGGTTATTAGAGGAAACTTACAAGGTTTTGATCAACATATGAATTTATTATTAGAAAGTTCTGTGGAAATATTAGAAGAAGGAAAGACAGATGACATTGGAAATATCGTTGTGAGAGGAGATAATGTGGTTATAATTTCTCCTCCTCAGTTCAAATAACTACAAATAGTTTTGAGGTAAGAGGAATTGACAAAAGGAACAACATCTATGGGTAAATTTACCCGCAAGAAGACACACATTAGATGTAGAAGATGTGGACACAATTCATTTCACAAACGTGGCAAAACATGTTCAAAATGTGGATACCCTGATCCAAAGCTCAGAAAATATAAATGGATAAAAAGACGGGTAAAATAGCCTTCTAATTTCTTCTACTTATTTAGCAATATTTTATTTTTATAAACCAATATGTCATTATAGAGAATATTAACATGATAGAGATACTCATAGTTGCCAGTTCCGCCATGTTAGGTGTAATTTGTGCCCTTTTTATTTTTCAAATTATTAGAATAAGAAGAGAGAGTAGGTCAAAAATTCTCGGCAATGTCAAGTATGAGTTAAGCAGTCTTTACGTTGAAAAATCAGTTGCTTTAGAGGCTCTAAACAAGATAAACCAACATTTTGATGAAAGAAAAATAGATGAATTTGAAAGGGACAGGCTATCACATAAATATATCAATCTTTTAGAAGAATACGATAAACGTGCCTTTCAGCTTAACCCTATACTTGAGGTCCAAGAAATACGCGAGTACAGAAATCAATTAAATTCAATATTATCAGACTACGTTAAAAAAATAGACACAAAGCTATCAAGTTTGGGGATAGATAATAATGAATCAAATCCCAAGGATAAGGATAAAAAACATTTGAATACATACCTCAAACAAACTACATGGACACTAGATAAGATTAGAAAAGTAAAAACAAGTAACAAGGAAACACTTTCTCAGGTTGAAAGTGGTAGTGGTAGAGATGGTAGTGGTAGAGATGGTAGTGGTAGCAACAACAAACCAGAATCAGATTTTAGCATAGGAGAAGGATTGAAGGAAACAGGAGGATCATTTAATGATATGAACTTAGTGCATTCTCAAATGAGTGAGAAAGATTCAGGAACATCATCTATTCCACCTGATTCGAAGCAATCCACGAATAGAAACATTGATTTAAATGAGATTGACAAAATACAAAGCGACATTCTTAAAACCTTAAAAAGACTGGGTGATTCGTAAATAAAACCACAATATGATTATTTGAATTATAATTACAATAGTGTCATTTTTACAGCATTTGTGAGCGCTCTGTGTGTCTGCTTCAATCGATTTAAATATACTTTCAATATCTTCATTATAAAGAATTATGTCTTCGCCCAATACCGGTTCTAAAGATAATAGATCTTTAGACAAAAGCTTTGAAAACATTGCTCGACACATAATTGAAAATCATATATCCAATAAACCGCTTATTATCGGATTAGGTAGTGGACGAGCCATAGCTAAAATTGTAAATCTGTTACCACCTTCCGTTATAGAAAAGTGCAAGTTTATTTGCACCTCATTACAAATAAAAATTGAAGCCGAGAGGAAAAAATTAAGCATAGTGGATGAATCATTAATTCCCTTTTTAGATATTGTAATAGACGGAGCAGATCAAATTGACAGCAAGTTCTTTATGATAAAGGGCGGCGGCGGAGCCTTATTCCGTGAAAAGATCTTGTACTACTCCTCTAAAAAAACAATAATCGTTGGCGACGTCACGAAATTTGTGTCGCTTTTTTCAAGATCTGTACCACTGGAAATTCTCCCGTTTGGGAGAACTGCAACGATACCTTTTTTGGATAAAATAAATGGCGTCCCTATACTTAGAACTTTGGAGAGGGGTTATCCCTATATAACAGAAAATGGAAATCTTATTCTAGACGTAATGTTTAGCGATTATTCTAATGTTCTTCAATTAGATACAGAACTTAAGAAAATACCAGGTATTATTGAGACCGGGTTCTTTATACGACCTGCAAGCGTTTGTTATTGTGCGCTCGAGAATAACCAATATAAAGTCTATGAAAATCCACCGAATCTAACCGAATAACTTGACAAACCGCAATTCTTTTCACTTATCAGGTGATGATAATGAGTAACGATTATGATCGTATTATTAACAGTAATAGCTGTGACTTAATAATAAAAAATGCAAATGTTGTAATACCTAAAGTAGGTGTTCTTAGAACAAATATACTTATAGAAAATGGAAAAATCAAAGAGTTAACGAATTCATCAGCTAGTGTAAATTACTCAAAATCAATAAATGCAAATGATAAATATGTGTTACCAGGACTAATAGATCCTCACGTCCATTATGGAGTATTTTCACCTATTGAAATGGCTGCAGCAACCGAATCCAAATCTGCTGCGGCTGGCGGGGTTACCACCATTATGCGGATGCTTAGAGTATACGAATCGTACAAGGAAGAGATATCTAAGCATCTAGAAGCTAGTGCAAAGAATCATTTCATAGACTATGGCATACACGCGTCAATTCTAAATTCTGATCAAGTCAAGGATATTTCTTATTTGTATCAAAGTGGGATACATTCATTCAAACTCTACATGAATCTAGGTTCGACAGATAATAGAATATTGATGGATATGTCTCCATATAGAAATTTGCGTCTACCGAAAAATGTGTTCATTTCAGATGAACTCTGCAATAGCGTCGTCAACAAATCTTCAACATTAAAGAACTCGGTTGTTCTAGTTCACGCAGAAGACCATAATACGTGTGCGAATCTCATTGAGGAAAGGAAGATGGAAAAGTCAAAAACAAAAAACGGTGCTTCAGACAAGATTTCAGAAAATGTAAAGGGTAAGCCAACAAACTCTGGCAAAGATAACCCGCTAGACTTGTGGTCTAAATGTAGACCTCCCGAGAGCGAAGTAATCGCAATAAAAAAGATAATGAATATGGCCAGACAATTTGGATCCAATATTTACTTTGTTCATATAGGATCAAATGGTGCGTTGGATGCTATACTACATGAACGACAGATTGGAGGGTGTAATGCATATATTGAAACTTGTCCACATTATTTGACACACTCGGTTGATTTTGGTGATTTAAGGGGTAAGGTTGTACCACCCTTACGCTCCAAGAATGATGTAGCTAGTTTATGGAATGCCATAAAAAATGGAGTAATCGATACCATAGGAACAGATCATGTTGCAAATACCATGAAGCTAAAGTTCGGGGAAAATAATGATATTTGGACCTCCCTAGCAGGGTTTCCTGGAGTGGCCACCATGTTACCCGTCTTGCTTCATTATGGAGTAAATATTAGACAGCTGCCAATACAGCGCATGGTTGAATTAACCAGTTTCAATACTTCAAAGATATTTGGAATGTTTCCTAAAAAAGGTACTATACAAAAGGGTTCAGATGCAGATCTCGTCATCATAGATCTAGATTTGATCCAGAAAGTAACCCCAGACCTCTTGCAATCTTCCTCAGACTACACAATATATGACGGAATTAAATTGCAAGGCTGGCCCATCACAACTATATCGAGGGGAATAGTAATTATGGAAAACGGCACAGTATTTCCTGAAAATTTGGGACATGGCGAATTCATAGGAATAAACAATCACATAACAAGAGATTAAGACACAGAATCGGCTAATAAAACAAAATAGATATTTTCAAAATCATGGGAAAGGGATTACACTAGAATAATCCTTCTCATCGTCGGATTCATCGGCCATATTTGAATTAAATGGTAAAGCCATAGGCACATCGCCTTTGCTACTACTGCTACTGGTGGTGGTAGTAGTAGAGCTGCTACTGCTGCTCTTGTCGTTATTGTTGTCATCGTTATTGTCATTGTTGTTATTGCTGCTCTTGTCGTTATTGTTGTCATCGTTATTGTTATTTTTATTATTGTCATTGTTGTTATTGCTGCTCTTGTCGTTATTGTTGTCGTCGTTATCATTTGGATCGGATTTTAAACCAGGTACTTGATTAGATTGAGCGGGATTATTACCTAGATCAATACCAGTAGTTGCATGACCCACTCCAGATTCACTAACAGAAAAAACTAGAGTAGCTATTGTCACAAGTATAATAGCATAAAAATTCAATCCACGATTCATATGTCTAATTGAATTATTAGATTTACATATTAATGGATTTTGATAAATATTTCTATATTATTAATTTAGAAATTTATTTGGTATCATAAACTATCTATTTCTTATGGAATATTATTAACATAGGTGACATTTATCCTATTTAAATCTGATGACCCTAGATCCTTAATCATCTGATATGGAGGAATAAGCAACGGTATTATGTTTCTATCAACATTCTCCTGAGCATAGGACAAGATGTCTCTATTTTCGAAATTTAATAACATTCCCCCTATAATAAAAGTGGATAATATTATTAAATGAATTTTTTTCATAAGAATATTATATTATATTTTACTATACAATATTTAAATTTTGACTATTGCTTTGAAGCAGTAATCAAACCTAAAGAGCCATTCACAGAACCACTCTTGTTTTGATTCACGAAATGAAACTATAAACACAATTTACTCCTAAAAAGCGGGTAGAAAAGACCAATTTGGATTATGATAAGAACTATACAATCAAAATAGATATACGCCAATCCAATCATCCATCATCATTGCTAAAATATATGGTCAGGTCGTGTCGAGTCTATAGCAATGAATTGTTTGATTTGTTCAATTAATTGGACATTGATGATTTTTCCCTCGCTCAAAATAGAAATGCACTACATTTGTGTTCAGACATGAAAACCATAGTATTTGTAATAGGAATAATCTGATAGAAACATCCTTTGATAAATCCAATACTGTTTTCAATTTTTATATAGCTAGAGGAGTAATAATATGGAATTGAAATCTTAAATGGCGTCTTCATCTACTTCTTCTGATCCAATCCTCAAAGTTGATCGAATATACAAAAGTTATACTTCATCAGCCGGAGAAACGCCGATACTAAAAAATATTGATTTTGATGTTAAAAAGGGAGAATTTGTGGCTATTGTAGGACCATCGGGCAGTGGTAAATCCACACTTTTAAATATTTTAGGGACTTTGGATCGACCGACCAGTGGAGATATTTTTATCAACGGTGTAGATGTATTTTCTTTAAATGATCATGATCTGGCTTATTTGAGAAACAATGCGATTGGATTCATTTTTCAGTCGTATAATTTGATAAACAGAGCATCGGTGTTAAAGAACATCGAAATTCCATGCATAATATCAGGATTAAATAAAAAGGAGCGGTTGGAAAGGGCTTTTAAAATCATGGGATTGCTAGGAATTGAAGACAAAGGCAGTTTCAAACCATTCAATTTGAGTGGTGGTCAACAACAGCGGGTTGCAATCGCTAGGGCACTAATGAATAATCCCTCCATAATTTTGGCTGATGAACCCACTGGTAATCTAGATACTAAAACGGGTAATGAAGTATTTAATTTGCTAAAGATGCTGTCTAATAAATATGATAGGACCATAATAATGGTCACGCATAATCCTGAGTTAGCAATCAAAACCGATCGAATAATACATCTCAAGGATGGGGAAATAGAACGGGAAGAAAATATAGTTACCTGAAATATTTTTCTAGCGAATTAAGCCATTTATCCAAGCAAATCTACATTTTATCTAAATATCTTAGATAACTTTAAGTCTATTTTACTATATATATAATAGCAATTATTGTGATGATTACCATAACACGGATAAAAGCCATAGTAATACAAAATATGAAGACAAAAAAGAATCATCAAATTCATAAATACACCATAGTTGAAGATAGGATCCATCTATTGAATCAGTTTAATTTCAGGTTAATGCTAAACACAACTTTTATCTGGACGACATACTTTATGAAAATTTTGCAATACTGTCCAGGCAATTCACCACTACCATTATCACCACCACCCCCACAACTAAGGTTTGGATCTAATTATGAAAGATTAGGAGGTCTGGATAGGATCTATGGACATTAAGGAAATATTTGTTTTATCATTTCAGGCACTGAGAGAGAGAAAAATCAGATCTCTTCTAACCATTCTAATGGTTATGGCTGGAACTAGTCTACTAGTAGCAGTAAATGGTGTAGGGGCAGGGTTCACTGAATTCTTTAATAAACAGTTCAGCAATTTAGCTCCTAACATTTTATTTGTTACTAGTGGTCAAGAACAAGGCTCAGGCACCGTCGGCTCAGGAGGAGGCGGAGGCGGAGGCGGAGGAGGCTCTGCTGGTTCTAAGATCACCTTAAATGCTGCAGTCATAAACAGAATTGATTCATTACCCTTTGTCGAAGAAGTTATACCATCATATCAGTCACAGGTATTGATCAAATCTAAGGGCGAAGAAAAATCACATGCAGCACTATCCATAGATCCAAATAAATTATTTGTGATTGCACCGACCCTTGGTTTACAGGAGGGTTCTCAAATAAAACAAAATGATCCATCTGCGATTGTAATAGCAGAAAATATTGCCAAACCTCCTGGTGAAGACAACCCATTTGTAACACTGGGTGAGACGGTAGAACTAGAATATTCATTTATTGATGACACCACAGGCAAACAAGATACAGTATCGAAGAATTTTTTGGTTACTGCAATAATGGAATCGACAGGCAATCCAACAATAGATAACGCAGCAGTCATTAACCTGGACGCTGGCGATTCCCTTTTTCAAAAATCAGGCAAATATGACTCTTTATTTGTAGTTGCGTCATCCAATGAATTAGTTGATGTTGTTGAAAGCGAAATCAAGAAATTGTATGGAAATGATATAGGAGTAACAACAGTAAAGGCCATACTCAAGACCATAGAGCAATTTACAGGCGGGATTACATCATTCTTGTTGAGCATTGCTATTATCTCATTAATTGTTGGGGCAGTAGGTATAATTACCACATTATATACTTCCGTGATTGAAAGAATCAGAGAAATAGGCACATTAAAAGCAATAGGTGCACAAAGTTCTAATATTTTAACAATGTTTGTTTTTGAAGCTTTGATAATTGGTATGCTGGGTGCAACTCTGGGCTTAATTGGAGGCGTAGGTGGTGGTTATGCGCTGTCTCAAGCTACTCCCAGAAATGAAGGCGACCCCCCACTCATCCCTCTATTTTTTATGAGCGACATGGTTACCGTGTGGATAATTTCGGTTGCCCTAAGTGTAATAGCAGGATTATTGCCAGCTTGGAAGGCATCAAAGATAAGCCCCATAGAAGCGTTAAGACCAAAAACCTAGATGAAATATTTTGGTTCAAAATCACCAAGATATAGATTTCTGAATAGGCTCTGTAAGATTTTATAAAAAACAATATCCAACGTTATGAACATACACTAAAAATAAACAAGTGCTTATATAGTAACATAAACTGTTTCTTCAGACCTAGTTCTACCTCTGGTTCGGTGAATCTTGAGCAAAAATTATACCAAGAACACTTTAGACAACCTACCTACTACTATAAAGCGATCAATCGAGTGATAGGAAGCAAAGATCTAGGTGTCTCTGCTTATCAATTAAAGAATCTCATTACATGAGTTAGACAAGTCAGCTGGTCGATCGGTCGAGTCCATTTATGGTTACGGTTACCAAAATAAAAAATTGTTATCTTGAGAAAAATATGGTGGTTAGTTGAGTTGTTTGTGAGTTTTTTATCCCTCTACATTGAAAGTAAGGTTCTGTGGAAAATATTTCGCAATCAGAATTTGTTACAGAAGCAGTAAGTGGTCCAAAGCTTGTAACAGTTATAGCAAATCTCGAGTCAATCGGTATATCTATGTCAAAGAGCATTGAATGAGTCACGGATTGAGTTATTAATTTTGGGCCATAAGTTATGGTTATAGTACACGATTTTGCAATCATACACTGTCCATCTTTGACTGTGGCATCTACAATCAGTTTGGCAGTAGGGCCATTAGGCGGTAGATCCGCTTGTCCTGAATTACAAATTCCGTCTGAAAATTGTGAATTATCTTGATTTTGACATAGTAGATTATTACCAGATAAAATATTGCTATCACCTGATACTACTTGATTATCTTGATTAGATGTTTGAGACTGCGCTATATCTTGACCAGCATTTCCGCCTCCATTTTGAGCCAAAGTGTTACTCTGTGCATAAATTGATTTGACCAAAGAATTCGCAGAAACTATCCCTATAGATAGGGTCAAAAATACGAAAAATGCAATAGTTACATTTTGAAACAGCTTCATTAACAATAACCATTAATTTGATAATTTAATAACTATTATTCTGTTTAGCTTGATAATGTAGCAGTAAGATTTTACTAATACATTACTGGATAGACTTACTATAAAGATGATAGTAACCAAAGAAATGAAAGAAAAGATCGATAAAAACGGTTTTCCAGATGACTTTATATTTTGTTCAAACTGTGAAACCTTTAACTCTATTGCACATAAGAAAGTAGGAGATGAAATAGTATGTATTAATTGCCATACAGACAAATATTTTTCATGATAGATTATGTAATACTCGATTCTAAGATTAATAAAATTATTTATAACAAATGTTCTAAATATTATCCCAATGGCTTTTAAACTTAGGTCTTTATGTTTTACGGGCCTATTAACCGTATGGACCTGCTTGTTGATTTTATTGATTACTCAGTCCAAGTCAGTTGATGTTGGGCTGACTAGTGCTCAAACCCTCAAAGATCCAAACATCAGTTCGCAACCAATTTACAGTGATTTTACATCACCTACAGGGATGGCGTTTCTTGATGATTCTGGAAAGAATATCATAGTGATAGAAAAAAAAGGTAACGTGAAATTAATTTCAGATGGCATATTGCAGGATACGCCGTTAAAGCAATTTGATGTCAATTTTGAAAGTGAACGCGGTTTATTAGGAGTGGAAGTAATGAAAGAAAATAACACTACACTAGTTTTCTTTTATGTTACCGAAAATGACGTTGATCAGACTGTGACAGACCCCAATGAGAACTTGCGTAATAGAATATACAGTTTTGAATGGGATGGTAATGACCTTATTAATCAAAAGTTGATCTTAGATTTACCCGCCATACCTGGCCCAAATCACAATGGTGGCAAGATAACTCTAGGCAAAGACAACAATCTTTACGCCATAATAGGGGATTTGAACCACAGGACTAAATTACAGAATTTTGAGAATGGAGGAGATCCTGACTATACTGGTTCTATTTATAGAATTGATCCACACTCGGGTTCTGCACCTGTCGATAATCCCTTTGTGGGAAGCGATGTTCAAAATATTGATAAAACATTTGCGTATGGTATTAGAAATTCCTTTGGTCTTACGGTAGATCCAATTACTGGCAATGTTTGGGATACAGAGAATGGTCCCTCCTTTTCTGATGAGATAAATCTAGTCGAGCCGGGATTTAATAGCGGTTGGAGATCAATAATGGGTCCTGCTTCATCAGCTGACGAAATAGAAGCTCTGGTGTTCCTTTCACCCAATTCTAATTATTCAGATCCAGAGATTAGTTGGCTTGAGCCCATCGCAATCACAGACATAGAATTCATCAATAGTACTAACCTAGGACCCGACTACACAAACAATATTTTGGTAGGAGATAATAATAACGGTAACCTGTATTTTTTTAAATTAAATGACCAAAGAAACGGATTGGAAATACAAGACCCAGTCATTGACTCAGAGGAAGAACTTAATAATTATATCTTAGGGACAGGGTTTGGCAGTATTACTGATATACAAACAGGTCCGGATGGAGATATTTATGTCGTTTCATTAGAAAGTGGAAGTATATATAAAATCTCTTAATTTTTTTGAATTAAATATTTATTATATCGATTATCACTAATTAGTATAAATGAAAAAAGAATTCATAGTTGCTAAAATTGAAGCATCCACGGATGGTTCTCCTTATATATACGTATCATTCAAGGATCCAAATGAATATTTAAAATCGGGTGATAAGCAAATGAATCCTTTTGGTTCCAACGTAATGGCTTTTAATTCTCCAGAAGACCTTATGAAGAATCTACCTAAAGCCATGTCAAATATTTCTAATATGTTTGGTGGAGGCGCAGTAAGTGATGCGCCTACTTTCAAAGTAACCATGAAAGAATATGACGACCTAAAGATCAAAGTTGGGGATAAAGTAGTTATCGATATTCAAAGATATGAACAAAATGATACTTAATTCATCATACAATCAGAAAAGCTAGGCCTAGGCCCTAAAAATATCAATGAACAAAAATAATAAACCTCTTACCTTGTTTCCTCAGTTAATCACCATTCTCTAAATCATTTCTATTCTTTCTTTCAACTTCGATCAAGTCATGTTGTTTTTTGTCTTCTATTGTAGTCAACAGCGCTCCGCAATCAAAGCAAAAATAGTTTGAAGTTAACCTTGTCTTCGGATCAACATTGGCTACGTTTTCCTCATCATGAATCGCTGGACCTTTAGCAGTAAGTGTCTCATCCAAAATTTTCTCACTGGCTTTAATATCGTGACTGGTTTGATTTCCAATTTGAGTAGTTTGATCATTATTTACTTTTGCAGTATCATCAATGCTTCTGCTTTTATCTGAGCTTGTTTCGTTCATTCCACTTTTTCCCTCGGGTCATGTTATAACACAGTACATATCAATGATTTTATATATTATTTACCTTAAGTGATCAAGTTGTGGAAATAACATGTATCAACAAATTTTTTTCGTGTAGTTGTTGATGTTCTTGCTTTTTGCACTACGAATTGACTCTGGTGAATTCGTTTTAGATTTTTTATGCGGATCTAATTGTAATATTCAAAGCATTTTACAGTCATACTAAGAGTTTGTACTATTGATGTCTATAAATTCGGCCAAATTGCGTTTTTCATCATAGATGATTACACAGGGATCGTCTGCAGTTTTTTTAGAAAAGAAATTCCTGTTCAAAGCTCCGGGGTTTAACACAAGTGTTTTTCCCATTTTTTTAATTCTTTTAACATGGGTATGACCGAGTATTAAAATATCGAATAATTGACTTTCCACCAAGGATTCTGACAATCCAGAGTTTGTTCCATGATAGATACCTATTTTTTTGATGAAATTAAGAGTTTTCCAAATTCGTTTAGAAATAGAGCATTTTCAATTTCAGCGAATTGTCTTGTAATGCCCATTAATTCCCCATCGTTGTTGCCACGAACCCCATAGAATTTTGTTTCTTTGTCTAATTTCTTGAATAGACTGATTATCCCCGGATAAACGTAATCGCCTGCGTGAAAAACATGATCTACCTTCATCAGGTTAAAAATATTTATTGCTTTTTCAGTATTTTCAATATCATCGTGGGTATCTGAGATTACGCCAATTTTCACTATCAATAGTTTTTTGATCATCGTAAAAAATCTTGTGATTTTCTTCAGTGACACCTGGTTAATCAATATTCATGAAACAACTCAGAGCCTAACTATACAAAGTATCTGCATATTGAAAGTGGTGTGGGCCAAACAGGAAAGCCGACAGCAGGTAGTTCTAGTATTCTGTATATAGTATTTTCATACTTTTGATTTCTCAAGTTCATAAACCTTGATTTATTTATTTCTATAAAATTGTGTTTTTATATTACATATGACCAACGGAAGAGCTTTGGGAGGGAGATGTAATTTATGATTGTTCTTTAACATAAATAGATGATTTCTTGTCCGATCTTTGAATAATATAAAAAGCATGACAAGATATTATAAGCGCCGCAAGGGTCATTTTAGTTGCGAAAACTAGATTCCACGGTGTTTCTGGGTTAGGATAACTTAAATTAATTTCATCAAAATTCAAAGAATTATTGATCGTATGTACAGTAATCAAAGCTCCCCACACCGTAAAATTGTAAGTAAATTCGTAAGCTGCAACGACTATCAAGACAATTGATAATACAGACAATACAGATCGAACTATTTTAGGCGTATTCTGTACTCTGCTATAACCGATTTTGGTAACACAAAACCATGTTATGACAGAGAAAATCGCAAGATAAGTAACCAATTTGCCAGATCCATTAAAGATTAAATCGTTCTTCACTATTGTCTCGCCTATATTTAATGCACCGGTTTTATCATATTCCACCCAACTCCAATACATTCCAAACATTGTTATGTACAGCATCATAAATGCCGAAAAATAGAAAAATACTATGTAAATAATACGCGAATCAATCCTATGAAAAAAATTGGTCAACATATCATTCATGATTAATACTGTTAGATAAATTGTAGTGAATATAAAATTAACTCTTTTGATGTCATGGTTCACAGCTGCTTTTGATGTGCTTTAATAATCGCACAGCATCTCTCTCCTTCAAACTCTTTCTATTATTCAGGATATAATCTCTAAAACTTTCAATTTTAGAATTGATTTCAGGATATTTTAATTTACATTTGTCCAAAATGTCTTCGTAGGTCCTATAGGGAAAATAAGTCTGTTTTGATACTTTAAGGATCGACCTTCCAGTGCTACTGTCTATGATATTGTATTTTTGAGCCAAAAATAAATTGTATCTAATATCAATTAGTGCTTCTGATTTGTAATTAGTATAATCCGTAAACGTCACAGCTACTTCATCATCAGACTCCAATATTCCATCCCTAAAAAGTCTAAAAATTTTTCCTATTCCTATCATCCCGTATTTTCCAAGTTCGACTGCCCGAAGTGCACCCAAACTCGATGATCCAAAAACCTTCACATTCCTTTTTCTGAGCAAGTTATATACTTCAATTGGCGTGGGCGGGTAATCCTGAAGAAAATATCCATCAACTAATCCAACAATGTGGACCTCTTTTAGTATCAATTGAAGTAGATCCCCTTTTTTTGCTGGTAGTCTGTAATCTGCGTCTAGAATTTTTCTTGCTTTTTCCCTTGATAGGGACGGTCCTAAAAATATTACAGGTTTGGACCTAACCATTTTTTAACACTTTCCTTGGCTCTTTGACCGATAACTGATTTGTTTATTTTGAATGTTTCCAATCCAGGGACAATGACCCTAATCACTGGTATATTTAATTTTGAATTAGTCAAGTTTACCACTATTGCTCTCTTTAGACCTCTTGCTTTCAGACTACTCAGTATAAGTTTAATGTCATCTAATATATCATCATAGACAAATGTGTGAATGTCTGAAAACGATTTCTTTTCTTTTGACTTTATGAATTGCCATGATCTGTTTTCATCACTATTTTCAGGATCATATTTCATCTTTCGTAGATCATCCCTCGAACCTTGAATATTAGCTGCTCTTGATTGAGATACTTCTGTTACAGCCCTCATCATTGCAATGCGTGCATCTGGATGAGTTCCATGTCCTTCTACCAAATATCCATACTCATGATTAATCCACTCGGCACTACTTGCTATGAAAGTTGGGATCCCAAGGTCGGAAGTAATATCCTTTACTGTCAAAGGTATTTGAGAATGCCTAAACCTATTGATGACTCGCTTAATAGGTATGCTCGATACTGTTCAGATCAATTTCTGGATAAATAGAATCGTCATCGACAAAGTTCTTTGAATCAAATGGTTCTAATCGAAACCCCCCTTTTACAAGCGAATTTTCAACAGTTTTTAATACATGATACTGAAATGCACTAGAAGTGAATTCTGCCAAACTCACTGCATCCCTTTCTACAACTTCGCATAGGGCATGGCAAATTGCCTCTTCGATGACATTCCCAGAAGCCAATCCATTTGTATGGAAATAAGAGTATGGATTTATTGAAGGCGGTGACGGAGTATATCTGAAAATTGTTAATGGCGCAGGCACCAATACTTGAGTGTTATTTAATAAATCATAACCGAGACAATAGTCCATTATCATTTCTTCATTTAAGTGAAATGAAACTGGTTCTACTACTTCATCATATTTTAGAACATCATAACTTTGAGATAATTCTTTAAAAGTGCCCTTTGAATTTTTCCGTCGAAATTTGCAGGTAATGATGAATACCTTTCAATGCTTTCCATAATAACACTAGCCCTTGCGTGGTTTTTCGTGGGTCCCTTTCCACTATATACCCAAATGTAATCTTCAGTTCCCGGTAATACGGCTGAAAAATTAGGTATTTTAAGCCTATCCATATTTGTAATATCTGCAATTCTTGTAATCCCAATTTCATGAACCAAGGAATTTACTTTTTCTAAAGTTTGCTCTACTGGCTGGATTCTAGATGTACCCATAGCATTCCATTTTTTTTGAGATTTCAATGATAATTGAGATGTATTTTTCAATAAGAATTTACATTCATCATTTCTACCAAATATTATTTTAATTATTGGATTTACTTGATGAAAATGCTAAATCAAACGGCAATAGATAAATTAATGGTTTATAAAAAGCAGAGGGAAATAGTAAAAGTATATATATTACGTGTCCTCTTGAGGAACTACTTGAGTTCTATCAATATTGAAGCTGAAGTTATAAGCGAGATTTTACTTAAGGCAGCCAGTGAGCCCGAATTCAGGAGACGATTGATCAAGAGTCCCATAAAAATACTTGATTGTTATAGTATTTCAAATGAAGCCAAGCAAGTAATTCAGAGGACTATTGTTGATCTAACTCAATAAATCCTATTAGTTTTAATTATCAATCATAGAATTTAATATTTAATTAGTCCAATGATCAAAGCATCAATCCATAACAACATAAAATCTCATTGCAGTTCATTTTTTTTAATGATGTCAAGATTCACTCTTATTGTACTATTATTAATTTCTCTTATTTATATAGCACCAGATTTTTCACTTTCTGCTTTAGCCACAGTTAGCAAAAATAATACCAATCAAGGGTCTCAGGACGTTTCTTTTACTGGAACAGTATCCTCAAATCCCGATGTCTTTCACAATTCAGGGCTTGAACAATCATTTTTTATTTTCCCAGTTAAAAATGAAAGCACTACTTATTCAGGAGTATTGACTTTCACTTCGAGTAAACCCGTACAAATACAATCGTTGAATATATTGACTATAAACAATAGCTTGAAACTACCCATCCAATTTGGAACACTATATACATTCCCTGTTAACGATACTGAGGTAATTCCAACAAATCTGCTTGACGAGCCCAAAAACACCGGTAGTGTCCAGTTCTCTGGTAATGGATTGCGTATTATAACAAATGAACCTTTTTTGGTCAGTTATTCTTTTAGTGGAAAAGTATTTCATTCGATCTTGAATAATAACATAGAAAGTGCACTTGAGGTATATAGAGAATTAACCGGAATCTACTCGTGACAAATAAAAATTGAGATTTCACTCTGACTAGATAGAATCAGTTTTTTGGCGAGATTATTAAAAAAATATTTTTTTCATGCATTATAGCTATTTCAAATAAATGTCAACAAGCTATATGAGATACCAGTAAATAATCCCACAAAATAAATGAGTTAAAGTTTTTATCATTTCTTAATGAGCGGAGCCGGCAATATCTGATGGAATCGTTTCTTAATAAATGTGAAATAAAAGTATTGTTTGAGAACAAGGTAGTAGGAGAAACCATTCAAAATAATTACAATATCAGCCATCAATCAAATAAAATCGAATTGCTTGAGGCGATATCCCCTAATCTTGTAATCGAAAATTTCAAGGGAAAGAACTTTGAATTTGCGTGTGCCTTGGCTCATTCGATATGTGCTAGACATGGAAATATACAGCTGGCCCATGTAAAACGACTCAAAGAGCTGGATTCATTTGAGCTTGTAGTATACTACTCTAACTTTGATATTATAGATACTGAAAGAAAGGAACAGATTATGTTTTATCATTCTCAAAATAAATTAGATTTTGAGTACTTAAATCCAGCAATTGTATTGCAATCATCGAATTCATACCTTAGTAAAATACATTCCGGTTAAATTCTTTGAATTATATAAAAAATGAAAAGCATTCATTTTTTAATTGAATGCGTCAATATTTTTCAAGTGATTTTATAGTTAAGAATCATTATAACATGCAGGGCTTTATTAAAATTGGTTTAATTAATTGATAACTTTAGGTTATACTTTTGTATAATTCATTTAAATACTGTTAAATCCCATTCCCCTAGAAGGTTTTATTTTAATGATGTAATGACTAATACTTAGAAAATGGAGAGTATGAACTCGGTAAAAACATTGATAGGAGAATATAAGATTTGTACTTCGATTTTGAACGCTGGGTAAGAACTCGAACCAATATGATCAACCTGTGGCTTTATCTATTTTGATGTAACTAAACCATCTATAAGAGAATGATTCTTTATATTGGCGTTACATGGGTGGTAGAGCATAAATAATTGAAGTGTTACGGACAGGTAAAGAATTATTTGTTAGACCCATGTCAGAAGTTGTTTCGTTACCTATGGTAGGTACTGAAGGTCTGAAGTAGTAGGAGTCTGTGCATCCACTACACTCAAACTTGCTAATACTGCAAGAATAAGCTGTTAGTGTCAATGTGCCAATAAACGAAATTAAATTGTGCTATTTTCATCTAACTTTTGCATGTTTATAATAGTATAAAATAGCTACCAGCGTTTACATAAAAGGAAGTCAACATTCCGTGTTGTGATGAAATTCAAATTTTCTATCAATCTAGCAATATTAAATTATCCAGATTTATTTAAAACATTGATAGAAAGTCATTAAATTTTCAAGCGGATTCATACTGCACTAAAACCTTATTTTTATATCATCCCAAACTTCATCAATGTAGTTACTACTATAATCGGATTTATTGCATAAACTTTTATCAAAGTTTCATTTTCGCTTTCAAAATAATTAATATTGTCAAGTAATGTAGAAGCGACTTCCAACCATTGAGGCTCTTTGTCACCAAATAAAGCTAAAAATTTGTTTGCAAAAATCTTGTCAAAATTCCAAAATCCAGCCTTAACATCCACTGACATCGTGTTAACATCATTTTTTCATAATAACAATTTGCTAATTCTGGTGAGTAAGGACCATTATTATACATATTATACTCATATCCAAAATTAATACCTAGGCATCTTTGAGCCAAGTATACATATTTCTGTATTTTCAATCGGTTAATGCAGCCGGTCTCGTTGTTTCTGAGAAGACTGTCTAAGTCAATCAATTTAGAATAGTGTAAAAAAGACATAAAATCTTTCAATTTCATGCTCATATGTTTTTGATAGATTCTATATGTAAAAGTAATATATTAATTCGATCGTATGTTGGTTACTAAACATATCAAAATAAAGGATGAAATAATAAAAGCTTGCTTTTGTGGTTATTCTTAAATTTTTATGAAAGATTATTCTGTTCAATAATTCTTGAACATATTCACCTAAACTGTAAAATATCCAATATATATTGAATTTTACTATCATGATTTACAAGTATGAATACAAGTAAAACAATACTAGTATCAACAGCAGTTGTTCTCACACTCGCATTGGTCTTAGCTCCATTGGCAATTTCAGAAGACGCATTAGCAAAAAAGAGTAACAAAGCAAAACAAATCATAGGCTCAATCTCAAAAATCAAGTCAAAACAGTCAAGTAATCTCTGGCGGTAGTTCCATTGCTTCTGGAAATAACTTTAACTTCCAATTCCAAGGTAATACAGGAAATAACGCATTAGGTCAATTTAACGACTAATCCTTTTTTTTATTGTTCTATTGAACAATAGTTTTGCTGTCAAAATAGTCATCGACAAACAAGTGTTCTTTAACTCTTTGTTATATTAAACAAATTCTTGATCTAATTCTAAAGGCCGCTAGAGAACGAAGTTTGAATTACATATTGAACAACTTTTTAGTATATGATATGGTATGTTTGCTAACTTAGGAATTTTTTCAGTGTTATCATGTTGTTGGAGGAAAAAGGACGATAGGGGCAAGAGGTCCGAACTGCTACCATATTTATCTACTGATTTTTGAGTAGAAAAAACATAAGATAACTGGTGATGTTTGGTTTTTTCGAGTATTTAAATCAGTTTTTGATTAAATCAGATATCTCAAATAGGTTGAGCAAAGAAAGCTGATATCCGTCTGATCACGAATGTGAAAGTATCGTTCATTCCATGGTGCATTTATTGGTTCATTTTCAAGTTGTATTACCTTTGAAATCAATTTGTCGGTCTTGAAATAGCTTATAGAGTCTGTCAACAGAATCGGTATAAAAAATGATCCTCCCAAAATTATTGCTATTATACTCATCTGTATCATTATCTGATAATTTCTTTAGTTCCAAGTTCAATAGTGTAATATTTTTGAACCTGCCAATTTGATACGTGGTAAAAGAATCATTCGAGGACCCACCATAAATAGGTTTGAAGCCGGGTATGTTTGAGTAAAATTGCATGATCTGTCCATATTTTTAACTCTGAGTGTGACAGCAGATAGCCTATTTACTTCGCTCATAAACTTACTAACACATATACACATGCTGACTAATCACACTTATATTTCACTAAAACAATTTCTATGCCCAATTATTTGTTAATCTCATACTTTGGTTCCGATATTAGAGAACCTATATTTCACACATGTCATGCGAATTTGCATTTTGGTTATTAGTTTGGCATCAAATTCTACCATTATAATATTTGTAATAAAGTTTATTTCGACTTTTTTGTCCCTCTTAATTTACTCATATTTGTTGCAACAATAGATTTCGAATATCTAGGGTGTCGGATTACGGATTTAAAATGATCTTTATTGTGTGGGGGCATACTTAGTTTAATCATTTTATTCTATGAGAAGTTCAGCCTGTATTTTCAAACAATTTTCTAGTTGATTATACCCGATTTATCAACCATAACTAATTACTGCATATATCTTAAAAAAATTATTATATCATATATTATTGCTATAAAAATTAAGACTGAAATGTTTAGGTCAAATAATACAAAAACAACTGCAGTATTAGTTGTAGCGAGTATTTGTTACAACTCTCTGATTATGGGTCCTGCATTGTCTACCGTGGATTTTGCATTTGCTAAAACAGAAATACAAGAATTGGAGTGACTGTAGAGAAGATCATAGTAAGAACTGGTGCAAGAAATATTTTAAAAAACATCACGATAATGACAATAATAATGGTGGCAACAAAAATCACAAGCCATAGGTCAATCACAATCCTCAAGTCAAAACAGCCAAGTACAATAAGATAATATCTTAAAACCTCTACTATACATTGTAGATAATTTCAGAAACTGGATTAATTGCAAATGCATACTGATTATTGACATAAAGGAAAGATAAGAAGGTTCTAGGAGTTATATATTGGAGCAAGTATTATTCCGAGTTAATCTATTTTAGAATTATATAGAGATTGGTTATTTAAAAAAAACAAGCTGATGCAATAGAATATTTGTATCTAAATTAGAACAAAAATTTCTTATTTTGATAATTATTAGAAAACAGAATTAAAATGAAGAGATTACTCGCTCCACATTAATTCTGTTGTTTTTGAATCGACGAGTAAATAATAGATCAGTCGATTACATAAAAGGTTATCTTTCAATTCCTATAAATAGATAAAAAACACCTTATTGATAATAGAGATTGAAATAGCATAATGAAATTTCCATATTACATAATATAGAAATTCTAAAAATTCAACTAATATTGAAAATAATTCTCAATGTTTTTCAAAATTGTCATACCAAGAAGATTGGAAAGGTAATTCTTATAATATAGTAAAATAATTATCAATCCAACAAATTGCAATGGGTGGTCGGTCTTGTTTCATCAATTTCTTTTACACTTGTCATCGTTATGATTTTATCTTTTAAAATTCAATCAATAGATAATATTGAAAATAATTCTCAATGGTAATTTATAATCTTTTAGGACATATCAATAAGATTTGTGTCATATCAATAAGATTTGAATGGTAATTCTTATAATACAGTAAAATAATCATCAATCAAATAAATTGCAAAGGATACTGAGTTTTGTTTCATCAATGTCTTTTACACTTCTTGTTATCGTTACGGTTTTATCTTTTAGTGGATTTGGTTTAATAGCTAACCCATCTTTCGCTCAAGAATCTGATCAAAACAATAGTGTTAGCGTTAGCAGTGATAATAATAGTAGTAGGAGTAGTAGTGACTGTATTAGTTATAATACTGACGAGGAAAATGGCAAAAACACAATCACTATATCATGTTCTCATTCTACAACTCTTACCGATATATATAACAGCATTAAAAATCACGAGGTTCTAAAAAGAGAAGATGGTTCCAATCAAAGTACTTGGATATTAGATGCAACCATAGTGATCGAAAAAGGTTCAACACTTGTGATTAATTCGAGTGATGCTGCCTGGCTTAAGATATCCATTAGGGTATTTGGTAATTTGATTATAGATTCGGTAAAAATTACTTCGTGGGATCCTGAGAAAAACGATTTCATAAAATTTGAATACGACATACTGCCTGACCGAGAACACGAACATACTGGCATTGACGCCGTACCAAGACCTTATATAAAAACAGAAGATGAAACTATCGGAACAATGAATATCACCAATTCTGAAATTGCCTATTTAGGTTATGAATGCGGTAGCGGTTGTTCTGGCATCAGCTACTACGGTAGTAATGGAACAAGCATAGTAAAGAATAATGAGATTCACCATGATAGGTTTGGATTTTATTCTGTTGGGGTAGGTGGTGTAATTTTAGAAGATAATCATGTTCATCATAACTTTATGTATGGTTTTGATCCCCATACAGCAACTCATGATATGATAATTAGAAACAATACGGTGCATGACCACGGAGCAATGGGCATAATATGCTCACTTGATTGTTACAATATTACAATTGAAGATAATGAAGTCTATAAGAGTGCAGGGTCTGGAATCATGTTTAGCAGGAACATGTCTGATTCTGTAGCTAGAAATAACGATGTTCATGATGAAGATAAATGCATATTTTTATCACAATCATCAAACAATGAAGTTTACAACAATACCGTCAGTAATTGCGAGAGTCAAGGAATCTATATCTATCATAACTCTAATGAAAATAAAGTCTATAACAACACCCTAATCAACGCCACAGAAGGAATAGAATATACTGATGACTCTATGGATAATGTAATAGAAGACAATAAGATTGAATAGTACAAAATTCAGATTACATACGAGAATACTCACATCCTGGCACAACTCTTTTCATGAATGTTACTTTGATAGAGAAAAAAGGTTATTTTGAAATCTACTTTTTTGGATATTTCTAACTTCATGCAGCTGCTCCATGGATTTGGTAGTGCTGCAACAAATGATGACGAATATAGGTAAATATGAAAATAAGATTAGAATAGACATAAACTTTCTATCTAACGTGTCTTAAGTTAAAAACTATCTTAGTAGTTATATGATAATAAGATCATAATAAATCATGACTGTATCTCTAAATTCTCTAAATTCCTCCCACAATTTGTCAAAGGGCAAAGCTTTCGGAATACAAACTACAAGAGAACGCTTTAAGATGCATCATATCGTGATACCAGGTCTTATGATGACTTTCTTGGTTGCAGCCTGTATGATGTTTGTGCTATCAGCATTAGAACCTGATAATGTTAGCAAGGTATTTGCTCAAGGTCAACACTATGATCTAAATCAAGATTCAGATGAAAAATCAGGAACCCAATCTTCTTCAGATTCTACACCCTCTTCCTCTTCAAAAGACAAGGTCACCATTGATTTAAATTCTGTAGATTTTGCACCCTTGACAAGTAGTGAAAATAATCAATTAAAATTAGTCATAAATTACCAAACTAAAGATCCTTCATTGGTAAATACTCCAATGGCTGGAACTATGAAGGTATATGACTCCGACGGCAATATTATAAAAACTTCAAATATTGGTAATGGATATGTATTAGGACAATCTGGTCCTATGCAGTTTGCAACTACATTTACAGATAATACAATAGCAGATGTTAAAGCAGAAGTTTACTTGACAGATACCATGGGAAACAAGATATCTAATACGTTGACTACAGATGCATCTTTATCTATGTAACTTAACTTACTTTCGAACCAGCCATCATAGTTAATCTGAAAGTCCAATTGTGTTCAAAATAACAAGAACATCAAAACTATTTTATTTTTTTGTTGAGATTATTTAAAACTATGATTCTAAAACTACTATGGTAGTTGCTCCTGTATGATTTGTTTTTTTATTAGCATTTTTTGAGATAGACCGTTCCAGTTTTTTCTGTCCTATTTCCATCGCTGTACAAATATTTTTAGACATACAAATCTCTTTTATAACCTTCTTTATACTCATAACTTGTTTACTTTTAAGATATTGCAATGCAAATGCTTGGTTCATTCGTTTCACTCCAGAAAAATCGATTACTATGTGATTAACTAATATCTTAGATATTACATTAGTAAAAAACTGTTTGGCACTCTCGCTATCTAATAATTCATGTGATGAAAGTACATTCTTAATGGATATTACATATATTGTAGGCATGTCATCTAGTACACCTGACGACAAACTTTGACATGAACAAACATTTTGAAATCATTCTACTTTTACTTCTCCAATCATCGAAGGATGATAGATGCAATAGTACGGGTATTCGCCGGAATCATCAAATGTATAACTAAAATATTGGTTAGGTATTATTGCATTTGAATCAAAGTCTTCTCCTGCATCATTGTCATTATCTTGTCCTGAGGTTACTGTATGGGAGATGGCGTCTCCATTATAC
>JARFXS010000110.1 GCA_029194465.1 Candidatus Nitrosocosmicus sp. | reverse complement strand
ATGCTATCTTGCTCTTTGAAATATTTCAAAATTTTATTGATGGATTTAGATCTCATTTCAAGGTAGTTTGTCAATATATTAATGGATCGAGGCGATATATCAAGCCCATTGTTTGCTAATTCTATTTCAACCTGTTTGACTAAATCAAAAGCATTTTCGCAATTCTCTATATCGATTTCAACTTTTATTTCTCCAACCTTTATAGTAGCACGATCTCTATTTATGGTAATCGGATGAACCTTTAGTTGTCGCAATTCTTCATTAACCGTTAATTGAAATGTATTATTGTCTACAGGTGAAGCAACAGAATCAGAGAAAGGTTTATTGTCTTTATGATTATTATTGTCAGATATTTCTTCTTTCATTTTTTTTACACCCTCTTGTGTTTTGACTTAAACCTCCAATTTCCTTATCAATATACCCTCAGGCTTCCTTTCTAGTATTACATGTTGAGGATCAATCAAATCGTACTCTTCTGCAATTTTGCGCTCGATGATCATTGTAACACTATTTTGTCCAGATAACCATGTCTTTGCTATTTCATTGTTTGATTTTTTCTGCTTGCTTATGGTTTCAATTGGTTTAACCATGATGATCTATGCCAAAACTAATAGATACAGGATAAACCGCATAATTCATGCGGTTTAGTTTTTGTCAAAGGAAAAGAATAGAGCATATAGTGAAGAAACAAGAGATGTAATATTATGGATTATATTGAAATACGGCGTAAATGGAATATCTATTCAAGACATAGCAGCGAAATCTAAAAAGGACAGAAATATAGTTAGCACAATATGCAAGGATTTAGAGAATAAAGGGTTTGTATATGCTAAAGATAGGGGGAGATGGAAAATAATTCTTCCATCTATAAGGGCTTTAGAAACTCCTGCCTTTTCCCTGTCAAAATTTTTAGGTAATGAAATTAAAGAACAGATATCATTACCAAGACAAATAGAAGAAGACTTTGATATAAGTATACAAGACATAATCCGGTTTCATCAAGATCAAATACAATACTTTGAGAAGTATTACACGAACAGAAAAGCTGAGAACAATGATCGATACTCAGATACCAAATTACCAGATTTAGTGGCAGTACGACTTCATAATTTTATACTACATGCTGGATACTCATTGACGTATGTTTTACTTCAAAGTTTGTCGCCACAGCTGAGAACCAAAATCTCAAATTCGTTAGATATTTCAAATGCCCGTATAACTGATGAATTATTAGACGAATGGGCAAGAAATGTGATTTTATCAATGGATCTTTTATTTGAATTCAATAAAAGTTTATTTGGATCTCCATTTCTAAGACAATCTACAGATAAGAAGGATAAATCAATTTATGAGATACACGGTGATACAATAAGCAATACATTAAATACATTGCATAGTCTATATCCAAAAATTATTGAGAGGCTAGAGAAAATTTTCAAAGATGAGAAAACAAAGACACTAACGGAAGATATATGGAAAAAGACAGAGTGTGATCACGAATATAAAGAATTAGGAGGAATAATAAAAAAAGTTATCAGTTATGAATAATAGCGTTCAACTTTAAGCCTAATCGACAATCACAAACAAATAATTCCAAAGGCATACAAAATCTCAAATGTCTAAAGTGTATTAAATACAATATCCATATACCTTGATAACAAGATTGAGGATGACACATTGATACAAAAATTGAATTCCAAATTAAAAGATTCTGTAGAACAGGAACGTATGGTATACAAAGAGATAATGGTAAATCCAAGAATTTCAGGTTCAGGAATTATCAACATTGATATCCTGGGCCCGCCCTCCAAATCATGTAAAAATAACAAACACATATGGTCAAAAGGGGTGTGATGCCTTTAGACTTTTCAACGTAATAAAGGATTTTTTGAAAGATATGAATGCATGAAATGTTATAAATCTGTTAAGCTTTCTTTTGTTATTGATGAAATAACTTTTAATGAAGGCGAAAAAATATTGAAGAAAACATATAATGATAATAGAACTTTCCGTTTAGCAGATACAGTAATAGAACACCTTATGAAAGCGATAATTGTTATAAGATAAAGGATTTTTCCTATCCAGACTTTATGAGATATGACTCTAGGAGAAAATTATTCCAATCAAGACTTTGAAAAAGACTTAGAGAAACTTTTAAAAATTTTTGAGTATTATCAAATAATTATGAAGGATGAAACTGAGGAATGTTTTACTTTTGCCAACAGGGATTTTATCTAATGACAAAATTTATATAAATATACTATTATTTTTTCTTTAATTCTTAATACTTATTCTCCAATTTTGGAATTTTTGTATGCCAATAGCTGATCGGCCATATTAGAAATAGATTCCTCCTTGACACGATTCCCATTATGGAGACATTCAATTTCATCATCTCTTCTGCAATTTTCCTTTAACTAAATGACTGTCCTCATAATTTTGTTGTTCAAGCATGGTTAGTTGAGTTTGAAGTTGTTTTTCTTTGTCGATACATAGGAAACGATGTCTTTTAGATAATCTTGTGTATTAGTTCAGATTCAGTGATCTCCATATTAGAATCAGATATTCCGATAGAATGCCCCATCAAGATTTCTATGTTAATGCTACATTCCAGACATCTCGCGATCTGGTTTTAAACCACTTTCGAAAGCCATGATTTCCATTGGAATTCGTATCTTTTGCCGTTTATCTGAGATTTATTTCGAATATTTTGGGTCCACAAGGCGTCTTCAACCAGCCTTTTTACTCCACTAGATTTTAATTTCTTTGGGGCAGTAACAAGGCCAAATTTACGTCCCTTTTTTGCATTCCATAAATGTCTCATCACCCAGCTTTTTTCTGTGATTTCTTCCCCAGAAGTTTTGCGATAATCCATCCATCTCTTTACTTCATCCTAAGCTTCTGGAGTGATGAAAGTAAAGTATTCTTCCTCATCACCTGAATAAACTACTACCTTTCCAAAAGTTTTGCCTTCTTTTTCGACTGCTTTAATGTGTCCCCATTTGAGATAGTCCCAAGCTCCAAGTCTGATACCCGATGAGGCCATAATATAAAGAATCGCTTTAATTCGTCTATCAGGATATTCGCATAGTTTTTGAATCTCCTCTATTGTAGGAGCCCGGTCTTCAGCATAACGTCTTACCTTAGGTAATCCTCGCGTTATCTTTTTCCAGTTAATTGGGATATCCGATACTTCACATAATAATTTTATAGATTTTAGAAAATTCTTTAGCGTGCTGCCTGCTATCTCTCCTTGCTCTACCCGTTCCTTCTGAAACTGTAAGAATCTTACTATATTGTTAAATGCCCAGTCCGAATCTTCTTTTCCTCTGTTGGCAAAATAATCACATCTCTTTATGATATTTTCGTTAGGCAACAGCTCAATATAATTAAAGAAACCCTTTAATCGTCTTAGATAATAATCTCTAGTTGAAGCTGACCGTATGTTAAATACAAACAAGGAATATGCATCAAAATCCTGTTGTTCTAATTTCAATCTTTTTCTTTCACCTTTTATTTATTTTGAATCCTAATAAAGTAGCAATAGAACAATGGGGCCAGAGGGATTCGAACCCTCGACCGCCAGCGCCCCGGGCCTATACCCAATATTGGATGGTATCCTGCCAAGCTAGACGATAGCCCCCTTATTTATTAAAAATAAACCTCTTATTTTTAAACCTAAGTATATGAATATTTACAGAGAAAATCCAAAGATACCTTTTAATAATTAGTTAAATGCTTTATAGCATATCATTTATGCTGGTTAATGAATTAGATGCCATAGACAAAGAAATACTTAATGATATTCAATGGTCTTTTCCTTTGGTTGAAAGACCATTCCTAGAAATGGCAAATAAATACCAATTAAAGGAAGAAGAAGTTCTCGATAGGACTCAAAGATTAAAAGATATTGGAATTATTAGACAGATAAGTGCAATTTTTGATACTCGTAAATTAGGATATAAGAGTGCGTTAGTAGCTTTTTCAGTAGATAAGAACAAGATAGATTATGTTGCTAATGAAATAAACAAACACCCAGGTGTAAGTCACAACTACGAGAGAAATCATGAATACAATGTTTGGTTTACCTTAGCTGTATCTCCAGATGCAGATATGAAAACCGATTTAGATAAAATGGCCTCCCTAGATGGAGTTTTAAAATATAGAGTATTACCAACGCTAAAAATGTATAAAATAGGCGTGAAATTGGACATGGTAAATGATGATCCTGAAAAACCAAGTCCCACCGATGATGTAAAAAAAATGGATGTAAAAGCAGAGAAAATATCAGAGGTGGACAAAGCATACATCAGAGAATTGCAGAAAGATATCAAGATAATTAAAGAGCCATTTAAAACAATCACGGATAATTTAGGAATAAATCTGGAAGAGCTCTTTAACAAAGTTAAGGAATATCAAAATATAGGCATCATGAGAAGATTTGCAGCAATTCTTAGGCACAGGCAAGCAGGCTTTACGGCAAATGGAATGATAGTTTGGAATGTGCCGGAGGAAAAAATAGATCAAATCGGATTAAAAATCGCTTCTTTTCCGCAAGTGAGTCATTGTTATAGACGCCCCATATACCCAGACTGGGAATTCAATCTTTTTAGTATGATTCATGCTAGAACAATTGATGCAGCTGAAAAAATAGCAAAGGAAATATCTGCTATAATTAAAATTGATAGATACAGAATATTGTTTAGTTCTAGAGAATTTAAAAAAGAAAGAGTAAAATATTTCGAGTAAATACGCTTTTGTTTAAAAATTTTTAAAAATTTTTAATTATGCCAATAATTTAGGCATATCAAAGTTTTTTTCATACATTTGTTCAATTTGTAGTCTCTCATCTTCATTCAAATAATTACCATCAGAAATTTGAGCAAACAAATCTATTTCTTCAATACTTGTAACAGTTGGTAAAAGAACGGAGATTTGTTTTTGCGATAGAATATACTTCATAGAAATTTCAGTAATATCCCATCCATGAGAATTAGCAATTGGTTTGAGTTTTTCTATTTTTTGCATAGCTTGTATAATCCACTCTTTTTTTCTGTTATTTCTATGGTCATTCTTATCAAATACTGTATGCTCGTTTACTTTGCCAGTTAAAACCCCCGATGCATCGGGTACCCTAACCATTATGCCTACTGAATTATTTCTCTTATCCACAGCATCAAAAAATACCCTTCCAGGGTCCTGTTCTAATATATTATACACAGTTTGTAAACAAACTATATTCCTGTTTTCTATAGCATGAATTCCTTCCTTTTCCCATCCTATTGCGGGCCCCAAAGCAACGCCATGACTCTTAATCTTTCCAGAACTTACAAATTCATCTAGTTTGTGAAATAATGCATCATTTTCTATCGCCTCCATTTTGGGATTATGCAAACTATATACGTCAATAAAATTGGTTTCTAATCTTTTCATGCTTTCTGACAATGCATATTCTAAGAATTCCGGAGTATGCTTTTGAGGAATTTCACCGTGTCCTATTTGCTTTGCATTATACATATCATAGCCCCATTTAGTGGAATAAATTACCTCATTTCGCATATCTTTAAAGGCTTTTGCTAATAACTTTTCACTCTTGCCCCTTCCATACATATCAGCAGTTTCATAAAAATTAATTCCTAAATCAAAGGCATGTTTTAACATCTTTATAGATTCATCTTCTTCAAGTTTTTTTCCCCACCAGTCTAAACCTAAAGTCCATGTTCCAAATCCAATTTCACTAACTTTCATGCCTGTATTTCCTAAGTTACGATATTTCATTAAACTATACTCCTCACTTTTTCAGATAGTTTATTGAAATTATCGTCATCTATACAAGGTTTACTGATTGTTGAATATTCAAATGGCTTTTCGGGTAGATGATTTTCAAAATACGTGATCAAGTTTGGATCGTGAGAGTCGATTTGAATCCAGGACTTACATCTACCCATTCAGGTTTGTTCACTAATTTTATTGGTTTGTTTAATTTGTATACTCTTAACAACAATAAATAAAAGTGGCTTTTTTGGATTATAATCCAAACCGAGATTTGAGATAATCATCAGTCCATATATGAAATTCTCTAATTTTTTAATGTATTAAATCAAGACTTCACTAAAAAATGAGTTATCTCAACAAATGATGCAATCTCAGTTGTTTATTTGAATCAGGCAGAGTTTCGGCATTGTCCAATCCCATTTTTTCTGTTTAATTCATCCAGGTTGTATGATAGTTCATACGGATTGATTCTTTTAGCTGATGTTCAAAAGTTGAGGATAAGAAAAAATTCTTGAACTTTAGTTCAAATCCGTTGCGAAATTCCATAATACCTCCTTTTCTGAACGATAAATTTGATTTCCTGATTCTAGGCTTTTGACTATAGCCCACTTTTAATGCCCCAAAGTATTTGCACTGGATTTGATTCATCATTAAAACTTTCTTGATATTATTGACTTGGAGTTGCAGTTGCAGTGTTATCAGAGGAAATCGTTGAATGTGTTCTTTCAGAATCAAGACTATGAAACTTTAATGGGATAATTCTAGGAATCCAAAATCTTAATATCATTAAAACCATTATCGAAAAAGAATTCAAATCACATAAACACCAGTTTTACAATTGTATTGTTATTATAAATAAAATATTATTAACCACTGATTTTAGAACAAGGATGGCTTTTTATTAAACTCTTAATTATTTCCTCTATATTTTTTAGGACTGGGGATCATCGGCGTATCTTTAATGATATATTTTTACTAACTTGAGTTTCGTAAGTCTATGATTAAGCTCTGGAATCTTGAAAGACTGTCAGTTTCAAAGCCAACATGAAATCCTGATCATCAATTCCAAATGAATATGTGGTATTAAGTCGAATTTCAGGGTATTTTCTTCCAACCCTTATATGTTCTTCCATCATCTCTTTTCTTTTTCTCAAAGGGGGCAAAGATACCATTCGGAGATTTTATGAATGGATACACTACCGCATATCGCAATGG
>JARFXS010000109.1 GCA_029194465.1 Candidatus Nitrosocosmicus sp. | reverse complement strand
CATTTAACAGATTTTGACTTTGATTATGAAATCCATTTAATAGGCTGCCTGTTCATGTTTTATCCAAAATTAGATCGACTAGATACTTCTTGATTTCTTCTAACCTTTGGTTTGTTCTAATCACATCGTATATTTGAAATCATCATTTACAAAGGTGGCCAAAGCGTAAACGATATGGAATAATAGCGAGTGGGGGGTTGATATTTGTCTAATCTCCTCTTACAGGCTGTAATAATAACGTTAGACATTTACGCACTGACATAGTATTACGGATACGGTTAAATGATCGGATCTACCTTTCAACAGACCGTCAAATTCTAAAATTGTATGAGGTTTATGGTATATTAAAGACGCAAGATCAACAGACCAGAAACCGTCAGTCTCATGGGTATTTATAAATAGTTTGATATATTAGCTAGTTGGACTGCTACCCCATTCTTTGATTTATCTAATAAGTATACCAAAGTATACCATTACCGTCATAATTATCCATTTTATATATGTCTATAGATACAATGAATTCTTTATAAAACAGTAGTGTTCCTGGACCTAAATTATGATATACTAATCAAGTACAGTGAACTTTTAGTTAGTTTGTACTAAGTTTTAAAATAATGGATTTAGTAAAGAAAATTATAAAAAACAATCATCAATGATATATATTTACATAATCTAATACAAATTTTGTAAGAATTATAAATAATGATAATATTTTTACAATTTTCATCATTCAAGAGTGATTTGTTGACTAACAAGATAATCACCTAATCTAGTGGCCTTCACTAGTTAGCAATCCTGATAGTTTTTATTGTGTGCATTTATAGTTAGGTTGTTTAATTGCAAAAGCTATTTTTAGATCCGTATCATAAAATATGCTCTCACGTGGATTTCCTATTTGGGAGGGATATCAGCTCAATTCTTCCGAAAGATTTAGAGCTTGAATATTCCAGAAAAACTGGGAAAATCAAGAATTTTAGCATAGATGGAAAATTAATCGGGACCTTTCGAACTGATGGAGGGATTGCATTGACTATTGACGGTGCAAGAATTTTAGCATAGATGGAAAATTAATCGGGACCTTTCGAACTGATGGAGGGATTGCATTGACTATTGACGGTGCCAAACTTTTTCTAAAACAAAAGGAGTATCAATCCAATTGTGTTGTGCCCGTTGAAGATGCCATACCTTTCGTGTCCGAAGGGAGATCCCTCTTCGTAAAACATGTGTTAAAATGTGGTGAAAACGTTAAGTGTGGGTCGGATGTTGCCGTAATAGACAAAAATCAATCCGTTCTAGCCGTGGGCCGATCTTTGTTGCCATTTTCATACTATCTACAGTCATTGGATGATATTGCTGATCATAATATGAGCTCGCTAATCCGTGGCATAGGGATAAAAATTAGAGAAGGAATAAAAAGCAGAAGTACTTAGGGATTTCTATGATGCGATCGGGCAATAGAGATATGCGCAGAATGCTTGACCGGATGGGTTTAGATATGAAAGACTTGGGTTCGGTGGAGGAAGTTATTATAAGAACCGATATGAAAGAAATATTTCTTAAAAAACCCCAAGTTGTTGAAATGAAAGGTAAAGATAGTACTATTTTTCAGGTTATTGCCACAGATATCGAGGAAACTAACAGGGATGTTCCTTCTTTTAAGGAAGAAGATATTGTATTGGTTATGCAACAGGCGAATGTCTCAAAAGAAAAAGCGATTGTTGCTTTGACAGATACGAAGGGCGACCTTGCACAAGCAATACTTAATTTGACAGTTTAATGTCATTCTCTTTTATCAAATGAGTAGGGAAACGAAAAGACATACCATAATTTTAAAGATTTAGTAATTATTTGAAAATTTAGCTTATTATTACGATATTTGATTGATTTTTGAAACATTCATGTAAAATGTTGGTCTCTTATCCAAATTATCAACTTAATATACCACGCTTAGTGTGAGGAAGGTCATCTTGTGATACCAGGGGATTTCGATCAATCAAAATTTGTAACTTGCATTTTGATTGCTAGTAAATTATACGTAATCTTTAATAGTCTTATAACATCACGCTAAAGTAGCAATAGAAATGTTCAACTTAACAAGTTGTCCACCAGTTATTGTTGCAACAGTATCAGGCCGTTCCTACTATAAAATAACAACTGTTTTAAAGTCGCTTGACTTGCGCTTTTTGTCGTTATCACCCGAAGAAGCGGCCCTATCAACTGGGAAAGTTATAATCACCACCATTGATGAATCCAAAATCGTAAATAGAGATAATATGTACCTGGATACCCAATTAGAAGAATTTCCTCTGTCTATTAAAGCAAAAATTCTACAAAATTGCATGGGTTACTTCGGTCCCTCTAAAGAACAATTGATAATCGGGGTGGATCCTGGAAAAAGGATTGGCATTTCTATATTGTACTGCTATTTCGAATTAGATCGAATTATTTTGTCTTCGGTTAATTCCACAGTTGAAAAAATCAGTTTTGTATTGTCATCAATAGAGTCTCCAACTAAAATCGTTAGAATCGGTGATGGAAGCTTGGATCTGTCTCATCAAATAGCTGGAATCCTAAAATCGTATTTCAAAGACGAGGTAATTATTGAAATTGTAGATGAATATGGAACCTCTATAAGGCAAGGTACGGAAAAAAATCGCGGTGGGATTCGTGATATTAGCTCTGCTAGAAATTGCTTTTAGAAAGGGGAAAAGATGGAATAGTTGTCAGTAGCAGTACGGCATTAAGTTATTAATACCGTTGGGTTAATTTTATTTCAGGCGAGGTTGGCCCAGCCTGGTTAAGGTACGAGCTTCCCAAGCTCGGGATCGCGGGTTCAAATCCCGCACTTCGCACCATGCTCGTGCGTGATTTTCACATAATGTTTACAAATATGTTTACATGTTAATGACCCGCTCGTGAATATGTTTACATGGGTGGAAATAGGTTTACGTGTGCTCGGACGCTGTAAACATGAAGTTTACCCTTTAAAGATCATGAAAATGTTCTAATAGTGCAAAAGCGTATTAGCAGGCCTATTGACTGAGACAATTTCTCGTCATGAGAAGAAGCAGAAGGATCATGATTGGTTAGTTTTAGCTGCAAGAATTAGAAGAGACAAGCTGGCGATTTTAAATCGTAAATTAGATGATAATGGATTTAAGACATTTGGCGAGTTTGTAAATGCTTGGATAGATGGAAAGTATCCAGTACATCAGAAAGATGAACAAACCGAGAAGTTGTTAGAAAGAATAGTAGATAGAGGGATTAAGGACCCACTTACCGGTGAATTTAGAGTTGACTTTTACAAGTCTATAGATAAGGAAGATATGCTCAAGGATTTCTATAGAAAGTATATCTACAAGAAACATGCCCGCGATTTAGTCCATTATTATGAGAGGTATGTTGATATCTTCTTTACTAAGCCACAATTGATACAGCCCTTATCAGGACATGTCAGAGCGTGGATATGTGATTCGATGAGAAGGTTCGCGGAATACTATGATAGGAAGTATCAAAACCCCGAAGTTAAATTCTTGATAGATGAGATAATCAAGAGATATGAATTAAACAAGAAGATGAAGATGCGGGACAGAATCTTCATTGCGGATGGTAACTATATTGAAGATATTGTCCGTAAAGTCCTACAGATTGAAGGCCCTATGGGAATTATAGTAAAGTTTGCATTCTTCTCAGGGTTAAGAGGAGAAGAGATTACACATGCTCATGATGTAGAAATATGTGATAAATTATCTGGTTGTGAATGTAAGAACTTGCATGTTGTTACAAAGGGTAAGTTTGTCATCATAGTATTAAATAGAATAATGGGTCAAAAGCGTTCGTATTTTACTATAGTACCTCTTTCTATTTGGTCGCAATTTAGGAAATTGGATAAAGTATCTGCAATGGAAAGAAAGGCAGTTCACACCTTGTTAATGTCTCAATGCGGAGTCATGCTAATGCAGTTACGCAAGTTCCATTACAACGTTCTTTGTCGTTCAGAAATGAGAGAACATGGCGTTGAAGTCTTCCAAGGTCGAGCCAAATCAATTTCGGCCAAACATTATTTGATTCATGAGTTAGATATGATGGTTAAACAATATGAAAATGCAATGTACAAATTTGGCTTTACCGAATCAGTTCTGAACTAGAGAAATACTTAAAAAATGTCAATTTGATATGGATAAGAGTTACTATTGTGAATCAGAATTAAGATTGGTAATATACCAAAAGTTATTATGACTTATTTTTACACCAGACAAAAACGAAATAATAACAAAAAGGGATATGACCAGTATTGGAGGAGTTGGGAAAAGTGTTGATTGATTAAATTTAGTTACAGACTCACTCGATTTGTCTAGCTCCCTCTAACATGTTGAATCATTACATATGTAATGGAAGTTTACTATAACTGCAGCCCCGTCAGCTGGCATTGTAGCGGTGCATTGATTCCATGCGCTGCAAGCGTTCCTTTCGTTTTGGATATTTGCACCTTCAAAAGTCCACATCCAGGGAAGAGGAGCAGACCCTTCTCCTCTTACTTGGTATGTAACCCCAACAGGTATCTCCATTTCAAAATGTGAAACTCCACCTGCTGTTTGGGTTGCGGGAAGGAAGCTTTGCGTTCCATAAACACTCCTCATATATACCACCCCATCATGTTGAGGACAGGGATGAAAATGACAATTAGCCCTTTGAATTGTAGTAATTTTTAAAGTGGCTTTGTCCAGATTGGGATTAGAATCTTGAAATATTTCATTATTACATACCTCAATTGACTGTGTAATATCGGAGCTAACTTCGTCTTGACAGAACAAATTATTTCCTGACAAGATGCTTGAGTCTCCAGAAACAACCTGACCATTCTGGTCTGAAGATTGTAATTGTTTAGTCTCTTGTTCTGAATCACTATTACCACTCTGAGAGGCCGAATTTTGCGCATTAGCCTTCAGAGGCGAATGAATTGAAATCATTCCAATAGATAAAGTAAGGAATGTGAGAACTAAAGTTAAACATAATCTTTTTAGGGTCAATAACCAATACCATTGAATTGTAAATATAATGGCTATTGTTAATTATGACTTTTAGATTTAACAGAATAATATTGGATAGTTTTGTTTCTTTGAAGTTTATGAGTTGCCTCCTTTTAACCTGCATCAATAAAGTCATCGAACTTCTAGAGCAGCATCCATATGGATAATGTCTTGATGGATAAAAACGTACAATCGAGCGATAAAAGAACCACTTATATGCTTTGATACCATTGAAT
>JARFXS010000108.1 GCA_029194465.1 Candidatus Nitrosocosmicus sp. | reverse complement strand
CGCTTTTAATTTGAACTTCACCTCTAGTATACCGTTTGAATAACTAGCCTTGGTGGAATTATCTTCTATTTCTACATTAAGGGGTATTTCCGTATGATATTTTTTATCACCCTTTTCACCATGCACTACTATGACGCTATCTGATGTACTTACTTTGATATTATCCTTATTCAGTCCAGGCATTTCTGCTGTAATAGTTAATGTATTGTCCTTTTCATCAACCGCTGTATCCACTAATGGCTGTCTAACACTAGATTGCTCTACAAGTCCTTTAGCTCCTGGTCTAACATTTCCAAATTCTCTCACATGTGGTTTACCGTCTGCTCCTACTGTTATTTGGTATCCGTAATAATATGGAAATGTTGATGCTTCTCTAAATGCGTCTGCTGTCATGGGGCTAATACCTTTTGCGGTATTAAAGACCCTGTTCATCATATCTTCAGCTTGTGCGAACTCTCTATCCATTTCATTAAAAAAATTTCTGAATGAATTTCTTCTTGGAATTATTTCTCTATCCCAATTGTCATACATTCAAATCACCTAGTCAGATGTGTAAAGAATATTACAAATATATTTTTTTCTAACATTTTTGTTTGGAAAATAATAAAGTAAAATATAAATTGCAGATTTTAAAATAAATAAAGACGGTGATAAGTTATGAATACAAAAGAATTTGTAACAAACATCATCCACACAAGCCAAAAAAAAATAGTCCAGAGATTTAGATGCATGCCAAAAGGAATGTCTATAACCATAATATCCGTGCTAGGGTTGCTTCTTATGACATCCGTACCGAACAGAGGTATGACAGCGTATGCGCAACACCTACAATCACAACCTACTGATCCATGGTATCAATCATTAGAAATAGCACATTCCAAAGTACAAGCAGCTTTATCACCTGGTGCATTTGGACACGGCGTCCCTGGGTTACATAATATGTCCACAAATGACCTTCTGGTGTTCCTGGGATTAACCGCACTAGGATTTATGGCTGTATATATCGCTGTCAAAGTATTACTTCGATACTTGAATGAAGGGAAGGCAAACTTGGCGATTCGTTGTAACGGCAAGATGATCTAAAATAGTCGTTCGTTAAATACTCAATATTTATTTTCTTTGTGAAATAAATTGACATCTAATTATATTGCAAAAAAGCATAGAATAGCCAACCAGATTAAATGTGAGGTTATCAAAACATGTTGCACAAATATTTATGTTGATAGGTGGCCCTCTCTAAATGTTATAGGTATTTTAGCAAAGTTACTTAAGACAAGAAACAAAAATTTTTATCGTATGGTTTTTAGGATTTTTGGTGAAATGAAGATATGAGCTGTAATGGAATATGTGAAAGATTCAGAGCAAAAAAAATTCCCGCTATCTCCTCTAGATACTCGCAGGGACATAAAAGATGCAGTGTTTGTGAAATTTTTATACAATGGGATAATAGTCCTTATTGTCCATGTTGTAGTTATAAGCTGAGAACTCGATCATTTCGTGGACTAGGAGCAGGCAAGAAAAAAAGAGAAAAATTGATTAAAAGATATTAATCAGAATTAAAGGTAACAATTCGGTGAATCAAATAGAATTCTCAATATTATTGTTGATAATATTAAAAATGTCTATTTTAAGCGGTAAGGAATTTTTTATCAAATTTATAAATTGGTTCTTTTTGATGGTTATAGGAGCTGAGATTATCACTACTCCTACAGAGCTACGATTGAGAGTAAGACTATAAGGTTTTATTATTAGAGTGAATTTTGCGGAAGTAGTTCTACAAATCATAATAGAAATTTATCAGCATGATAATTGATACAAATTACATCACCTATTTTCTTATTTACTATTGGGATAAAGGTTACACAATTTTGACAATTTATAAAATACATAGGAAGACCATATTTTATCTGTTTTCTCTTTTAGCTCTTTAGTTATCTTCATACGCTATTTAGGCATAGTGGAATAATTTAATACTTTTTCTAGAAATTATTGATAAAGAAAGTCAAATATTGTATAAAGAAGGTCAAAATTGTTTTATTTTTAAAAGGTTTATGATAATAATTCTGTTTGAAAATAATAGTAAATTGTAAATATGGTTTTGCACTTTATTATGGTAGGTGATGATGTGCAATGGATACCGCCAACACACAAAGTCATGGGTGAAAACCATTCTTTTTGCAAATCTAGTTTAAGCAGCTAGAAATCTCAACTTCAGAACTCCAAATGGTCTGTTACCGGTTGTGATGCGGTGGTGAGTAATATTGAGTTCGAAGTCAAACAGGTCTGACTCGCTTGTTTGTTTCGTTACTACTTTCCTTGCGCTATCACCACCGCTTATTCTTATTCATCTTACTCATAGGCAAGAAATGTAATTAAAAGATATTAATTACCTCGAGTATTGACATAAATCGTTTAGCTCTATAATATGATGATATAAGACGAATAAGAAATAACGATTTATCCATCTCTACTCTCGATCTATGAATTTCTAGATTGTATACAAATGGTTAGGATAACTAAAGATCTATAAGGATTTTCTATCTATTACATTTTGCATTTCTACTTCGTATGGGTGTTTAAGTGATTTAAAGACATAAGCAGTATTTCCTTTAGTCTCATAAAGTGTCCTCACTTCTTTAATTTTATTAATTGCCAAAAGAGATAAAATATCATTTCTGTTTGTTTTCTCTCTTAGGTTATTCCCTACATCCATGAGTGAATCTATTCTTACATCCCCTGGATCTTTGGGATATCCGGGCTATACTCTCTTATTAGTTCACTAAGGGTTATTGTCCGGTGATTGAAATTCATTATACGGAGATTTTCTTCCGTCTTAGATTTGCATTGAGATCCGTTCCTAAGGCGCCAACGATTCCAAAAAATTTCTTAAAGTCTGCTTTTGGTTTATCTTTTTTACTCTCTGCATCAAGAACCATTATTTGAAAGTCCTCCTTTTTGACTAAATTGGAGATTTCATATAGAATATTTCTACAATGACACAATGCAGATTTCCATTCTCCTAATGAGTAATTAATGATTCCTTTCGTTAGATATTCAAAAATAGAATTGAATGCGGTGGCGTGATCATCAGTCTTTGGGAGCTCAATGAGCAACAGGTGTTTATGTTTCATCTCAGTAAGCCTCTATCCATTCACTTTGGCTAATCAAAATTTTGTATTCCTTCTCTTCGGAAACAGAAAAGCCATTCTCACTTTTAAAAGTAACTAGGTATATTCTTAAAATTAAAGTTTGGATCTTTACTATTTCTAATCTTCTCTATATGATTTAATGTATAGTAGTCCAAAATAATATTGGCGTAAACGTGCGATTCTGTCCATTGGAGTCGTATAGGTGTTCTCACATTCACATTGCCGATTGATATTTTGTTTCCTATTTCATCCTTAATCAATACTTCCAAACCTGGATTCAGGAAAGGTTCTGTCTTGTTGATCGTTTAATGTATTCATACTAAAATTTACTCTAGCACCTAGATTTGAATTTGAATACTGGATTTAAATCACATATCTTCGAGTCCTATTTCTATGTAGGGAGTAAATAAGACAATTTTATCTAGCCATATCTTATAAAATGCATTTGCATCATGTTATTAAGAAGCCACAGCTATCGAGCGATTTACTTTAGTAGCAAACAATAAATCTTGGGAATTTATTTTTTATAATATTAATTCAAAATTTTTTAACGGAACTATGATACAATCTTGATTTTCTATCTACTTTAACATCTATTTCGATAGACATTCTCTAATCCAATTATTCATGAATTGAGCAGACAACAATTATCATTTCTTATTTTCTGATAGATATTCCATTTTCTGTTTTGGATTGTAACTCTAATAAATCAGGTGGGATGGGTATTTGTTCTATAGCAGTTACATATTCATCAATACTTTTTTCATCTTGATCATCATCTTTATATGTTAAATCTTGGATCTCGGCCTGACATTATGCTATTGAACCGTTTCCATGAAAATATATCAGGAATTTTTCAAGCATAGAAAATTCAGTTTGATCAAGTTTCTGTAAGAGTTCGGTAGGCCTTATATAGTAAAGCAGGTGTGATGGATTGTTTGTTGGTTGGATCCTTTATGGTAGTCAATATCACCTTTCGATAGTATGCAAAATGGTTTATCAACTCATCAATCTAGATATGTAAGCATGATTTGATTTTTTTAATTCCTGAAGTTGCTTTGCATTTATCTCTTCATATCTTTGTAATCTGTTATATAAAGAATTGATGGAGATATCTATTTTTAGAGTTGATGTAATTTCTGCATGTATCTCTTTTACAGTCATACCTCTCATTTTACATACCATTAGCTGGAAATTGGATCTGAGACTCCTTCTCGTTAAATGATTTTGGCAATTCAGCTAAACTCATATGAAAGAGGGAAAATAAAAGAATATCTATTATTTCCTATTCTCTTTAATAGTTTCATCCTATAACATATTGGAAAAAATTACTAAATCATGTGCCTTTTATTTGGAATTTGCTTGTAGTAAATTAATACTGAATTTCATTTTGCTGTTAGTACTAGATTTTCTTGTTATTTAATTTTGAAAGGCGATCCGATAAAAAGATAATTCTGATATGTCAATAGTTTTAACTGTTCCATTTTCTTAATAAACTTGATTTTCTTATGACACTGATTAATCAAAAAATATCGTAGTAACCGTAGTATCGTCGTAGATTTTTTTCCTTGAAAGTCCAAGTTAAACTATATCATTTCTTGCTGTTCTTGCAGTAAGGAAGGTGACTTAAAAGTTCCCATTTGTCTCCCTTATGATCACAGGTTTTACAGGCCCATGTATCGCTGTGGTCATGGATTCTATCTGCAATTTGGTGGATATTGATTACTTTGTTAATTTCTTTGTCGTTATCCTTGTACGCTTCAGGAATTCCTATATCAGTTAGGATGTCTTTTTCAATTGATTCTCGTTCTATTTCTGTATTCTGTAAGTTCATGAAATTAAAAGAATTCGATTTCTGTATCTAGTTTATCGGACTCTGGACTACTACGATACGACGATAACGACGATATTTTTTCAATATTTGTAATGTTGATGACTCGGCTTTTTGTTTTATTATCATAACTATGGGAAATTTCAATTCCTCTCTTTTTCAGGGTGGATGACAATTCGTTTATTTTTCTTGAAAGTGAGTTAACAGAATTTGGCCAGGATTTACTTCTTACTAGTCTTTCATCTTTATCACTTAGTGCAGAAGTTAGGATAGAATGTAATTCTGTTGCAGACCCTTTCCATTCAGTCCTATCTTCCATGAATTCAATTATGACTTTAGCAACAACAGAAGATTCTACTATCTCCTGATTTTGAAGACTCAAGTTGTCATAATATGCATCTAGAAATTCTCCTTCTTTGTTTCCAAGTGATTGAGATATTGCCTCAGACCATACAGCATAATCTGACATTCTTGGAAGCCTACCGGATCTTTTCAATCTATTCTTAACATCTTTTTTGATTTCTATGGCCTTTGCCAGGGTATCGAAGATGACCTTGAGTAACCAGGGTTTCAAGTTGCTAAATTCTTCAAGGATGTCTTCTTCGGTCATCCTATCTTTGTCATCGATTTCATTTAGATGAATTAAGATACTTCTATCAAGTACATCAGGTTCCGAAAAAGCCAAGTTTATTCCATTAAAAATAAGACCGTGTTTATATTCATATATTTTATCGTTATCTACTGTATAAATTTCTCTTTGTGTTTGACCTATTCCTGTTACTGCCTTGCATACTTCATCGGATAACCATTTTGGTACATACTTTATGTTATCATATGCAGAAAAATAGTTGTGAGACAATTGCTGGATAAATTCTTCAGATTTATTGTGTAAGGTAAAGAGAGGGGGTTTTGCTGGTTCTACAATGTCTTTTAACATTCGCAAAAATGTTGACTTGGCACTTCCCTTACTTCCATGGATTAACATAATAACATGAGGGATATCAGGAATGAAATAAGTCATCAGAGATATTTTTACCAAAAGCTTAGTTTTGTCATTTTTGATATTAGTTAGCTTTGTCAAGAAAAGGTCTAATGGGTCTGTCGACTGTTGAAATAAATTATCTGAGTGATTGTTTTCTTTTTTGTTTTGTAGATCGTCAGGATATACTGACGACGGCAAGTCTTGAGGTATCTGATTAAATCTCTTAAACAAGGGTATTGGTGTTTTATCTAAAATTTCCCACTGCCCAAAACTATTTTCTTTATCTTGAAATATTCTAATACACTGATGGTTTTCATTAGTCAAATCATAATAAAAATCATCGTCGTATTTTGCTACCTTTAGAAACAGGTCATATTTTATATCTCCAAACTCTGCCTTAGCTTGAAGTATTTGAACCACATTGTTTATTGTTTCTCTTCCCAAAACATACCCAAATTTTTCGTAAAAAGATCTTGAAATAAATCTTGTAAATCTGTTGCTATTGAGAGAGATTATTTCAAGATGATTATTCACATTAATTCTTGCAAAACCTTCGCCAAATTGGTCTTTGAACAGTATATCTAATTTTACTTCGGCAACCTCCATCCAAAGTTCTGAATGGTTCTTGTTCTTGATTGCTGAGT
>JARFXS010000012.1 GCA_029194465.1 Candidatus Nitrosocosmicus sp. | reverse complement strand
CCATAGTACTGCACAGTCAAACAATAATTTTACAATGCCATCTTCTTTGTTACTAATACTGCCAATATCGATTCTCTAAAACAAGGGTTTGGAGTTACACAGGAGAGAGGCGTTCTATGGGCGAAGCCTCGGAAGATTTCAAGAGGGGCAGGTTCGTAACGATATAGATTCAATCAGACTTAAATTAGATGAGGTAATGTCTATCTACAATCAAAATGATACTTCTCGGGCACTAGCAACCGCTGGATCAGCATATCTTGACAGTTATGAAAATATTGAAATACCCTTGAGACCAATTGATCCAGGTTTATCTCTCGAAATGGAAATAAAATTTGCTGAATTACTGAACTCATTTCATCAAATGCCCCACACCTGATGAGATCGTTTCGGATTGTGGAACTTAAAGTGGTTTAGATGAATCCAGAACGGTTTGTTTCAGGTATCAGGGGTAGTTGCACCTGCTATTGCATTTCTTCATCATTTTCAATTATTTTTAGAGGAGAAGGTTTGGAGCTGCCTTGATACTTGGTGCCATTTTGACATACTTGGAGGCATCGCGAAATGAAAGTTCAAAAAGCATGTATACGTTAGGTGTACTTGCTATAGCACTGACTGCTGTATGGTTTGTTGCTCAATTTATAATAAAATATCTGGTGCACAAAAGAGCCTAATTATTGAGGCTATAACAGGCATTGCTGCAGTAGGCTTGTATGCTCTGGGTCGAAGCTGGGTTCTCAACAAATTGAAACTAAGAAAATGGATTGAATTTGTTAAGGCCAAAAGGTCTGGCAAGCAGCATTTACAGGCAGTTTTATGGTATTTGTTTTGTTGGCTTTCTTTGTATGGGGAAGGATTTGAAACAGTCTTGTTTTTTATCAGCTCTATTTTCTTTTGCAAAATATATGGAGATATTAACTGCCGGGTTAGTATTGGGCCTGGCTGTAATAATTGGAGTTGTCTTCTTGAATGAAACTGGGAAGGAAGTTACATTCAGAGTTTGTTTTGGACTTGCCTATGGCAGTGGAGGCTTATATGTCGATAACCTTTTTAGGTAATGCAGTACGTGAATTTCAGGAACTTGGATGGATCTCTACTACTCCTATATATAACATAGTACCTCGATTAGATATTAATGTTGCAACGATGACTGGGATCACAACGGTAGAAACAGTAGTGAAAGCAAGTCATCTTACTTGCAATATGTTGGTGGGTCTCTCTATATTCTGTTTATTCAACCTAGACGACAAAAAAAGATAGCCTCGATGAGAAAGTCCGTGAACGACAATGATAAAAAAGGTCAAAAAAGGAGGATAAAAATAACTAATAATACTGTATTTATTATAAAAAATTAATAAAATTAATAAAGTAGTTATTATATTTGGTAATTTTAATATTCTTTTGTTTGATTGATATACGGACCTATATATTCATTTTACAGCAGTTCAGGTTACATTGGTATATTTATAATCAGCTATAGGCAGTTTATTCCATTCATTCCAGTCCCTTATTTTTCCAGTCTTAGTCACTTCCAGCCTTAGATAAAGTCTGGACCCAAACCTAATTGTTTAGTGAGTACGTTGGGGCAGTTCTGGCAAAACAATAATCTTTACAGCAAGCTGTACGGTAGGAATATCCTGAGTAATAAGACAAAAACCAGGATGCTTCCTCTTCAAAAACTATTAGGCAAATATGGAGGCACAGGGTTTTTGTGGCCGCTGCTACACCCATACCAGACGATCTGGTGTGTATATCCCCTCAGGATCGCCAAATACAGCTACCTAAATTTGCGATATTTACATTTTAAGGCAAGTTTATTCTAAGGGGCAGTAATTGTGTGGGGAACCGTATTATTGGGTCGACCAATAATGGATAGGTTCCTTGTTGAATTATAATAGTGAATATTCGACTATTTTAGATCACTATATTAACCGTATTACTATTAGTTTTGGTATTACTTTTTACATTTAAATTTGATTGGGCCAAAATAATTGGTAAATAACTTTCCATGGGCTATAGATAATTCTGAAGGTAATTCTGACGATGTCAACAAAAAAATAACTAACCATCTTATCTATTTAGATAACATTTTTAATATAATTTTCTTCACCTAAATTATTTTCTAATGTTTAATAACAAAAAATACCATATATGTCTAAAAATGGATAGCGACTCAAATATTGATTTCAATGTTCTGTTTAAAAAAAGTTATAAAGGCAGGATTAATTGGCTTGATAATTTAGAAAATGATGATGACTATTTGACTACTATAATGAAGGATTTTCACACCTTATTTCCGGAATCAAGGTAGTAAATCCATATATGATTTTATTGAAAACGATAACATTTGTCATACAAAAAAATACCTTTATGCTACAAAAAGGCGATGTATATGATTTTTATAATGTCGCACAGATTTTGATGAATCATTTGATAAAAAACAGGTTAATTCTATTCCATTTACTTTGTCTACTTTCGACAACGTTGTCTTTGAAATTTGCAATGACTTCCTTCATACCTATGATACTTTTTGACAAAAATATGAAAATTCAGTTTCCTAACTTACTTGTAGATGTCCTTTGTATAATATTTTTCAAGTCAGATTTAGATGGGAAAAAGTCTCTCTCTTTTCCAGTTAAAGACTTACTATGAATCTAAAAATCATCCTTGTAGAGCATGTTTATTCTTATCCGTCAAAAGAACTACAATTTTGCCAGGAAAATCTACTGAAAATTCAAGAGAACCAATTGATGGTAGATACCGTTAAGTGCTTCGACTACAAAAAAAATCTACACCGATGTTAAACGAGATAAATCTCAGTCTTATGCCTCTGAATTAGTAAATACTGGTTATGACAGATGAAATGGTATCAAGATTAGCACAAATTGTTCAACGAGATCCTGATCAAGTCAAAAAATCTTTGTCTGTATTGCTGAGAAAGAACTACAAAAGTACATGACATTTGTAATAATTATAATAAAATTCTTCGATACGGTAAACTCATTGAATTAAAGGATTTTAAAACGAAATCGAATCCGAACTAAGGTCGTTCTTTATCTGATAAACAAATTCGACATTCACAAATTTCAATCAAAAAGGTCCAATTTTACATAGAAAACATTTTGGATGGTAAATTTGAAAACATTTGACCATAGATTAATCATGTCCAAACACAATTTTGAATATGGTTATAGACTGGTTGGCCTAATCAGTAATGCAAAATCAAGAATAAAAAAAACATTTGTTAAGATCATACAAATGAATTCCCATTTCAGTTGTTAGTTTTTGATATCAAACATAGAAAAGCGAATTTATATCATAATATTGCAAAAATAATATGACCTGCGTTGTTGATCTGGGTTGAAGAATCAGGGTTTGTGAATTAACTACGAGTGCTAATAAAAGTTCCATATGTCGACTTTAAACATGTTGGTTATATAGAACTAAGGGTTTCTCTTCTCTCCTTCATTTTGCATCCTTGAGTTTATGAATATTATTGGTATAATATCATGATCCATAACGATTTTATAAATTAATTTGACTGATTTCAAGATCTTTCTTCGCTGTCAAATATTGTTGTGATTCATTCAACCCATTATGGCAAGTGCTCTTACGGGTGAACCAGAACAGTTCTTTAATTTTAATGGCAATGCCAAAAGTAAATTTTTGTTCAGTAGCCTATCTAAGTTTATCAGATTTTCTATTATTGGAATGTCATTAGCACCAAAAATTCTATGAAATTAAAGTCATGATCGATAGCGGGATCGATACTTGGACCATCAATTCCTACTAGATTTATCTCCGAGCTCGCCAGATATTTTGCTGCTGCTTCTGATAGGCCAGTTTTTATTGAAATACTTATCAAGGCTCTATTCAATACCCAATCTGTGTTTATTAAGATGGTATCATTTTTCATGATGTTGTAATCTCTTATATCATTTACTTCGATTTTTCGTTATCTTCTTTTCAATTTTAATACTTTAATATTCTCGTTAATTACCAGCCTGTTGAAGGAATTTTTCACCGTAATGCCATCCTTTTGAAAGTGATATGGGGCATCTACATGAGGTGCCGACATGTGTGCTTTAGAAAACAATACTTCTGAAGCATATTTGTGATTGTCGAAATTTGACCACTGTAAAATGTTTACTTTTGGTGAATCTGGAAAAACTTGGATAGATTCATCAATTTCTAATGTTGAATCGATTATATCAATAGTTCTCACAAGATGTTTTCAATGGTCCTATTTAGCATTATTCATAATTTCTAAAATAAATCTGGATTTTTTCTCAATAATTAGATGATTTTTACTTGAGCATACTAAATCTCTTATTTTGGTGAATATCTCTAAAAACAATACTACGTAACCTTTTAATTAATTCGTGTTTTTTTTTCTGTTGATAAGACTTGTATAACATTAAACTATTGTTTTTATTCTTTTTGCACTTATTTTAATACTATTGTCTTCAAATTATTCTTCCGTCTATTTTTCTTATGGAAGCTTCTCTAAAAACAACCCTCCCCAGATGGACCTACAATCAATGATGATAGTCTAACAGTTGAAAAAGTTACTTCCGATTTGACATTTCCAACTAGCATGACTTTTGTGGGAAATAATGATATATTGGTTACTGAAAAAAATACAGGGAGAGTTATGAGAGTACTGGATGGTCAGGTACAAGATAATCCCCTACTTGATCTATCTGTGGCCTCAAAAATCGAACGTGGATTATTAGGAATTGCGGTTTCAAAACACTTGGATGGAAAAATTTTTGTTTTCTTGTCCTACACTGAATCTGGAAATAATGAAGATGGTAGTGATGTTTCCAATAATGTAGATCCATTAGGAAATAGACTTTATCGTTATCAGTATGTGGATGGTAAATTAATAGATCCAGTCCTCCTTTTAGATTTGACTGCAATTCCTAATAATCTTAATCGAACGGATCACAACGGAGGTAAAGTAACAATTGGGCCGGACAATAACGTCTATATGATAATGGGGGAAGTTGGAGGCCATAGAACTCAGGCACAAAATATAGGAAATGGTCCAGCACCTAATGGCTTGGGCGGCGTTCTCAGAATCACTCAAGACGGTGGATTAGTTGATGATGAACCAATCTTTGGTGCTGACTTGCCTTTAGGTGTGTACTATGCAATGGGTATTAGGAATAGCTTCGGTATCGATTTTGATCCTATGACTGGTAATTTATGGGATACAGAGAATGGTCCTACAGCAGGCGATGAAATTAATCTGGTTTTTCTGGCTTTAATAGTGGCTGGTCCTTAATTCAGGGATTCTCTAACGATGATTTGTTGGGTAACGGGGCAACTTTAAATGATCTCGTGAGTTTTGAAACGGAAAATATGCGGAACAAAATTTGTGGCATATTCCTATAGGTCCGACTGCACTAAAATTTTGAATTCAGATAAGTTGGGTAAAGAATATGAAAATGATATGTTTGTGGTGACATTAATAATGGTAATTTATATGGAATTTACTTTAAATGAGGCACGCGATGATATTGTCATAAATAACACGAATGTAGGGGGAGAAGCCGCGGTAGAAGATAAAAAAGTCGATAATCCTGTTGAAAGTATCCCTATTACATTTGGACAAGGCTTCGGTGGAATTACTGATATTCAAGTAGGACCTGATGGTTATATGTATGTCCTAAAACATACAGGGGATTTGTACAGATATTACCTACCTCACAGAAGTGCCCATACCAAAAACTCAATCTACATTATCGCAATCTAGTGTTGTACTGAAGGTTCTATCCTGGTAACAATTAATGGTATAAGCGGTGATAACTCATACGCACCAAATCCAATTACTATAAACTCTGGTGAAACAATTACGTGGTATAATGCAGATACCATATCACATACTGCTACTTCAGGATCAGACGGCGATCCTGATGAGGGTCAATTGTTTGATTCAGACGCTATACTTTCAAAAAGCGTTCACCTTAAAATTTGACAATAAAGTGCTTTTTTGATTATTACTGTGTTTACCACCCATCGATGGTTTGGTGAGATTGTAGTAAAATAGCGTTCACACTTTTGTTAGTATTAATTTGACTATTTGGTATTAGATTTTATGATATTGACACAATTTCATCTTTTACCACCCATCGATGGTTGGTGAGATTGTAGTAAAATAGCGAGAGCCCTACTACACACTTTTGTTAGTATTAATTTGTCTATTTTGGTATTAGATTTGTGTATTGATAGAACTTGAACACAACTTCATCTTTTACATAATAACAAAAACTAACTCGGTTAGATTTGACCATGGGTTAAAATATATTTAGCATAATACTGTTCTTTCAAGACATCTGATTATCCCAATAATTATTAATCATTTTTTGAAATCGTAGCACAGAGTATATACAATTTGAAAAAATTATAATAAAGTTTTATAGATTAAACTTGAATAATATAACACCGTTTAAATATTAGGTTGCCCTAACAATTAGGGTAGCCTAAATGATGTTATCTGATCAGCGATATTTACTGAATCAAGAAGATAAAAATGCTTCAATTTTATTGAAGGAATTGTTTGATGGATTTTCTTACAAGATTGTAATGTCTATCATCGAAGATTCCAAAACCGTTTTTGAAATTTGCAAAGAAAATGATCTACCTATTAGCTCGACATACAAAAAAATAAAAAAACTCAAAGACCTTGGACTCTTATTTATAGATAGAATTGTGATAAATGAAAAAGGAAAAAAGGTTGTCTTTTACAAAAGTAAAATCCAGTCCGTCGAATTGATATTGAACAAAAAACAAGTCCTGTTACAATTTAAGAAAAACGAACGAAACTTACCTTATTCTATCTAACAATAAGTCTTGACATTCAAATGAAAATAAATGAATTTATCATTAACTTTTTTACTTCCATTACTTTTGAATCAATAAAGTTAAAAAATATAACGTATAATCATATACATTGACTGTTTATTCAAAGAATTCTGGACTCCCAGAGCAATTGTATGTAGGCACCGCAGAAGCCGAGCATGTCGAAATGTATCTGAAGGCAATGTGGTCTATTACAGAGAGTGGCCAAGAGTTAAAGGTCAGCTCAATAGCCAAAATTTTAAATGTTACACAACCATCAGTGGTTCAAATGCTTCATAAGTTAAATGATTCTCTCTTAATTGATTATAAAAAGGGTTCCATAGTGACACTTACAAAAGAGGGTGAGAACATCGGGAAAAAAATGATACGAAACACTCGACTGTTAGAAGTACTTATGAAAGATGCCTTAAAAATCGATGTAGATGAAGAGATGGTTTGTGGCATTGAACATCATATGAAAGAAATTTTTACCGATGCACTATGCACTCTGTTAAAACATCCCAAGATCTGTCCACATGGATATCATATCCCTGAGGGTAATTGTTGTATTGGAAAATAATTATATTTCAAACATTTTTACCTCTTATTAAATACTGTTAGTTATGCTATATAGACCAATTGCAGTTTTTGATTCAGGATTGGGTTCGCTATCTGTTGTGAGAGAATTAAGAAAGATTATTCCCTCTGAGAACATTTTGTATTTTGCAGATAAAAAGAATTTTCCATATGGAAATAAGACTAAGAGTGAATTAAAGTCAATAATAATAAAATCCATTAATTTTTTGGAGAAATATCAGCCAAAACTAATCGTAATGGCATCAAATACACCATCCGTTCAAATTTATGATGAAATTAAGAATAATTTTTCGACAGCGATCATTTCAACAAAACTACCACTTGATAAGACAATAAACTTGAGTAGGAAAAAGCACATAGCAATAATGGCATCAAAAGGTACACTTGATAGCAAAGAGTTCAATTACTTGATAAAAAAAGAAATACCTCAACAGATTTTTGTGGATAAGGTCGATTCTTCAGAGATTATTAATCTAGTTGAAAGTGGATCATTTTTATTTGATCAAAAATTTACCTTTGATAAAATTCGAGAAATAATTGAATCAAATATTGATGACACAATTGATGTTAGTGCGTTAGGTAGCACCCATTTACCATTCGTTAAAAATTATATTGAAGATATTTTGCCATCGATAAAGTTCATCAATTCTTCAGCTGAAGTTGCAAAAGATGTGAAGAGTTATCTCAAATATACTGGAGATTTGGATAAGAACAAGAATAGCAAAGGCAAGCTCGAAATTCTTGTTTCTGCAGATAAAAAAAACTTTCAGTCAATTCTTAGGTACATGGGAATCAAAGAAATAATTTTTGATGTATCGCTACAAATGTAACTCTTCGATATGGTAGCATTTAAATTACTTGTAATGCATGAAACAAACGTTTTTCTGGTTTTTATGGAAGCGAGTGAGCAAAAGGTATGAAAAAAATTCGGATCGGAATAGACGTAGGGGGCACCTTTACCAAAGCCGTAGCTATTGACGTAATTGAAAAACGAATACTAGGAAAAAAATCTGTTTCAACCACGCATTCTTTAGAAGGGGGTGTTTCTGTAGGCATAGTTAACGCCTTATCCACATTAATTGAGATGTGCAGCATAGACCATAAAGAAATAGAGTTAATTTCTCATAGTACTACCCAAGCTGTCAATGCTTTCCTTGAGGGAGACGTATCAAAGGTTGGCATTATTGGGATGGGGGTAGGAATGGAAAAAACGAATGTCGTGAAAAGAACTCATATTAAAGATATATCACTAAATTCCAATAAATTTCTCAGGACCTGTTATACCTTTGTGGATACTTCCAAATATTTAGAGGAACCTGGGATCAAAAAATCCATAGAGAATTTGGTTTCAGAGGGAGCTCAATCCATAGTTGTAAGCGAAGCTTTCGGAGTTGATGATCCAAGTAACGAATTATTTGTAATGAAGCATTCTAAACTCCCTTGTACTGCGGGTCATGAATTAACTGGAATTTATGGATTAGAGATCAGAACTTTGACAGCAACAATTAATGCTAGCATTCTTCCAAAAGCAACAAGTACCGCAAATTATGTTAAATCTGCAGTCAATAACTTAGGTATAGATGTACCAGTAATGATAATGAAAGGTGATGGGGGTGTAACCACATTGGATTCCTTCTTGCACAAGCCCATAATAACGGTGCTTTCAGGTCCAGCTGCAAGTGTTGTAGGCGCATTGCTCTTTTTACAGGTTTTAGAAGGTATATTTATTGAAGTTGGTGGTACTTCAACTAACATTAGTATAATTAAGGATGGAAAGCCTGAAATGCGCTATGTGAACATAATGGAACATCCAACTTGTATAAGATCACTTGATGTAAGAATTTGTGGTGTTGCTGGGGGGTCTTTATTGAGACTTTCATCAAAGAGAAGGATTATTGATGTTGGTCCTAGATCCTCGCACATTGCAGGATTAGAATATTCTTGTTTTGCCGATCCTGATGAATTGATAAAGGGTGAAATTGTACCTATTAGTCCATTGAATAATGATCCAAGTGACTATATTAGTATCAAAGTTCCTGGGGGAAAATCATACGGGGTCACCAACACATGTGCTGCAAATGCATTAGGTCTCATCCCAAAAAATGATAATGCATATGGAAATGCGGATTCAGCTAGGATTGCATTTACGAAGTTGGCCACATATATGGGAATGCCGCCTGAGCAAATTGCTAGACAAGTTTTGGATATTTCTGTTTCAAAGATATCGGATTATATAATTCCAATGGTAAAAGAGTACAAATTATCAAAGAATAGAATAGTGGTTATTGGAGGAGGAGGAGGCGCTTCGGTTTTGGTACCACTCGTTGCTAAGGAACTAGGTTTTGAATACAAAAAGGCAGATTACGCCGATGTCATTTCATCTATAGGTGTAGCCACAGGAATGATTTATGAAGAGAAAGAGAAAACCATTAATAATCCTACTCCTGAAGATGTTACTCAATTAATAACGGAGATTAAAGATGTAGCTATAAGAAAAATGCATCTCCTGATTCAATATCCGTTCAATCGGAATACATAAAGCGATCGTTCAATTTTGAGAGTCACTGTTATCGGTAATGTTACTCTAGACTTGAAATGTAGGTTCTAGAGAGTTAAAACAAGAGGAAGTAGTAGAGATTACAAAAACCTTGTTTCATAATGATGGGATATTACTTTGGAACATACGCTAGGAAATTATTATATTTTTACAAATTCATATCAGAAAAAAAAATTAATCTTTAAAACAAGAATGCAATCCATATTGATATTAGATAAATTTGGGAGAGTACGTCTCTCATTGGATAATGGCAAATTGATACATGGCTTTTCAACCAAAATGTCTGCAGATCTCCCATCAATTATCTCCAAATTTTCCTCAAATTCTGATCTATCTCCAAATGTTCAATTGGTTGATGGATTTCAACTATTGGATTTTTCAAGTCTAAACGCGAACGAACAAGTAATTCAAGCTATTAGAGAACAGTTGGATAAAATTGATTCTGAGGTCTTGTTAATTGTTAAACAATAGTAATTAAGTTAATTGCACAATGTGATTCTATGCTGTTATATAATCACATCAAATTGATCTCTTTATGTCCATAGCAATGTGGTAAATAATTTCAACCATCTTCCTATGTATGATGTTCTAGCAATCTTGCCTTGTTCTTTATCATGTTTTTCTACAATGTATTCTTGTGAACATTGATCTCAAATCGGAATAAATATCAGTTACATCAATCCATTTGAAATTCGTACATACATAATATAGGATATTATTCATAGTTCAACATTTTTAAGATTCTCATATCATTTCAATCATGTCATGAAAGATGTAGTCGTACTGCCGGGACCTTCTTCAATTGAATTGGGGAGTTCCATTGCTTCGTGTTTAAATGTTGATGTTGTTGAAGTCGAATTACGCACTTTTTCTGATGGCGAAAGTAAAATAAAAATTAATGCGAATTTACTTGATAAAAAATGCATTGTTGTACAATCTACTTATCCACCAGTAGATTCACATTTTTTACAGGCATTGATGATGCTGTCATATTGTAATGACTCTGGTGCTTCAGAAGTTATTCCGGTTATCCCTTACATGGGTTATGCCAGACAGGATAGAGTATTTCTGGAAGGCGAATTTGTGACTATGTCAATGATAGCAAAACTTTTTGAATATTTTGGAACTCGTAGTCTGATAACTGTTGATATACACAGTACTAAGGCATTATCTTATTTCAATTGTGACATTTTTAATATTTCTTCTATGCCCTTACTGGCAAAATATGCCATTAACAATTTTAGTTTAACGGAACCTGTTATTGTGTCACCAGACCTTGGCGGGGTTCCTAGAGCAAAAGAGTTTGCTGGAATTATGAATGCTTCTTTCCTTGGGTTAAGAAAAAATAGAGATAGATTCACTGGAAATATTACCATGGATGAAAAACTAGATATTACAATTACGAATCGCGATATTGTGATTCTTGATGATATGGTATCTAGTGGAGGAACTATACTAAGGGCCGTGAATATATTAAAAAATAATAGTTGCGGCAAAGTCTTTGTCATGTGTGTCCATGCTCTGTCGGATGAAAAATCCATAAATTTGTTAAAGAGTTCTGGGATAAATGAGATTGTTTCTACCAATAGTATCCCAAGATCCTGTTCAAAGGTTGATTTGAGTAGCGAGATTGCAAGAACCTTGTCTTCCATTTTATCACGTAGTTGAGCATTATATGGTGAATCTCGAAGTTATTTTTCTTGGAACATCTGCAGCGATGCCTGCAGAAGACAGGTCACTTTCTTCTCTTGTAGTAAATAGAAATGGAACTTTGTTGATTTTTGACGCTGGAGAGGGGATGCAATATAATTTTATTCGTACTGGATTGGGGTTTAATAGGAAAACTATGATATTCATTACTCATATGCACTCTGATCATATCTTAGGCATATTGGGTTTTCTACAAACACTATCACTACAGGGTAGAAAGGCTGGGGTTGATATTTTTGGTCCAGAACTACTGTATGATTTCTTAGTTGAGAACATGAAATTGCTCCCGATTAAATTAACTTTTCAACTAGACATTCATGTAATTCCTAATTCTCAAAGGAACTCTTGTAGAGGAGAAGGACTATAAGATATTATACTGTAAATCCGAACATGGTCCTAATATTTGTTCATATGCATATTGTCTGCTTGAAAATGATAGACCCGGAAAATTCAACGTAGGACGAGCAAAAAGAAAAAAGGTTGAGGTATTCCTGAAGGAGGTATTCCTGGCTCACTTCAAAAAGGTGTAGATGTTATTTATGATGATAAATTGTTTTATTCTCGTGATATAGTTGGTCCTACAAGACCTGGTAGGAAAATTGGTATTTCTGAGACACGCGTCCATCTGACAGTCTGTGCGATTTTTTTAGAAATTGTGATTTACTGATCTTCGAATCAACATTCTCATCCAATGAACTTACAAAGGCAATAGAGTCCTACCATTCTACTGCCATCGAAACTGCAACTCTAAACAAGATGGCTTCTACGTAGATTATGTCTGACCCACTTTAGCAGTAGATATAAAGATCTCTAAATGTCTTATTATATGAGGGACAAATCAATATTCTTTCATACCGAATTGGCATTTGATCTGAAAATAATACCAGTTCATTACCTAAAATAGCATCAAAATGCCGTTCATTAACTAATCTTTTTTGATAAAGTTCTTAATACTTCCTTCTTGTCATTAGATAACACCATACAGGCATCCACCAGTTCTTTTTCAATTGTTATTTGATTGGATATTACCTTCTTAGATTTTCAATGTCAAAGCTATCTCTAGTCTTTCTATTTCTCCACGATTATATGCCACAATATACTCGTTTATTATTTTCAAAATAAATGTGGGGGCATGCCGTGAGAGCAATAAATTCCGTCATTTATTACACTATTATTTTCATTAATGCTTGTATTATTCGCATTTGAATTTAAGAGATAAATCTCAAACGCTTCATTCATAATCTAATGTCGCCTGTTTCCTCAATGGTTGATGCTATTATATGCCTGTATTTGTAGTCAGTGCATGGTATTCCTTCAATTTGAAATATTTTGACCCCTTTTTATTGGCAACCTGCCACCCTCTTTTACGACGTTTGCGGGTATCAATACCTCGTCAAGATCTTTAAAAATAGCCGAGTAAATATTTTGCCAGGCTACGCCATAATTCTTGGCCAAAATATGAGCTTTATTGCTGTCCTAGTTTTTCCACTAGGTTCTTTTCTAATGCTATATGTGCTATTATTCCTCTTTGTCTCTTGGATTCTCTAGTTGATTTTGCTTGATGAGTTTTAAAGTATCGAAAATTGCTATATGACTACCTCTCTTCAAAACTCGAATACTTTATCTAATAGTATATTTATATATATTTTATTTTTTTGTTATTTTTATGTTATATTGAATATATAATAAAAAATATTACTTTAAAAAAAATATTATTTTTTAATTTGACGTATTACGTCTACTTGACCACTATGAAGCCAGTCTTTCAATTCTTCATGTGATGGTTTTGTATCATGTTTACCCTGAAGATGAAGATGAAGTAATACATAATTTACCTGATTCAATAAAACCTTGTTGGCTTCATCGCCCTTGCGAGCTTTTTGTTTTCAAATCTCCGGGTGCGGTTGCCCACCATTCATCAAATGTTCTGTTCTTTTGAGTATTAGTTTGTGAACCAAATCCCTTTGGTAATGTCATGTTGCATCTAAGTTAATCAAGGATGGTATTAAATGTTTTTTAATTCGTATTTACGAATTTTGAATATATTTAAACATTCTTTTCTACTAGTGATGTGAATCATAGTGTAATTATTTGATTTTCCACTAACCATTAATATTTTGAGAAAAGAATAATCAATGATAATGAAAATCCTGAATAATTATACAAAATTTACAAAAATTTCATAATAAATTCTTCAAAACGATTTTTACATATTTTTCACCATTAATATTATTTTGAGAAAGAATAATCAATGATAATGAAAATGATGATAATTAGTAATCATTTTATAAATACTCAGTATTAGGTTTAGTATGTCTAATTTTGATACCGAAAAAAATGTACATGTGATAGTTCATGGTCAAAAGGAATTATTTGAAACTGTTAAATCAAGACTTGGTGATATTGGTTTGAAAACAGAAAAATTAGTTTTGGCTGATATGAATAAACCAGGTAATGAGGGTGATTATGTGGCAATGCTTTGGCCTCCAATGGCTCCTACAGAAATCATATTGAGTCAAATTATAGATTTCAATGGTACTAACGGACGCGGTATGGGAGTTTGGGCGACTGTAAATCAAAAAGAATTACAGCGAATCCCTCTCAACTAAGATCTAGAATTACTCTCTTTACTTTTTCTATATCCATGGGTAAACTGTGAATCATAAACCTTGGAAAATTCATATTTTTTTGGTGCTATGACATCTCCAACCACTATTAATGCAGTTTTAACAATCCTTTCTTCTTTGACTTTCTTTGCAATGGTACCAAGAATGCCCTTCAGTATTTTTTGATCTTTCCATGTTGCTTTATATATTATTGCAACTGGTGTATCATTAGTATAAACTCCCCCTTTCAATAATTCTTCAATAACCTTTTCAAGCAAATGCACGCTTAAATAAAATGCCATGGTCGATCCATGTTTTGACAATTCTGAAATTCGCTCTCTGTCCGGAACAGGTGTTCTGAATTCTGCGCGAGTTATGATTATTGTTTGAGTAATGCCAGGCAAAGTTAATTCTAGATTCATCGATGCTGCTGCCCCCAGAAGTGAAGTAATTCCAGGAATAACACTACATTCGATTTCATCTTTCTCTAATCTGTCTATTTGTTCTCTTATAGTGCTAAAAATAGTTGGGTCTCCATCATGAAACCTAATCGCCAACTTGCCACTTCTTGTAGAATCCTTTAGAATTTCATATATTTCTAATCTGTCTAATTTCGCTGCATCGTATAATTGAGCATCTCTTTTAGCATACCTCAGTAATTCAGGATTTAATAACGATCCTGAATATATTATTACATCAGCGTTTTCTAAAAGGTTCTTTGCTTTTATTGTAATTAATTCAGGGTCTCCGGGTCCTGAACCTACAAAATAAACTGTATTCTTTTGGATCATTTTTTCTTTTTGGCTATCATTATTGAAAAGTACTTATCATTGTTTTCATTTTTGTTTTTTGCCACGTCAACAAGCTTCCTTTTTTGTAATGTTTCATTATCGGTTGAGACGTCCTCAGCAATAAAAATATCTGAATCCTCTGGAAAACTTGATTCCATTAATATGTCTATTACATTATCAAAATATCGACCATCCTTTAAAAAAACAAGTGTATCACAGCATTCTGCTGCTATTTTTAATCTGTCCAGGTTATAACATGCTGGGATTATTCCTATTATCTCCTCTCCTTCTCCTATTGGAGTTTTAATTTCTGCAGAAAACGAGAATATGGATGTTATTCCTGGTACTATCTCTATCTCAATGTCTTTATGAGTCTTGCACATTTCTTTATGGATATATATCCAAGTACTGTAAAGAGATGGATCACCTACAGTTAAATAAACAGCTTTTTTACCTTTTCTGACCGCATCTGCTATTTCTTTGGCATTACTCTTCCAATATTCTCTTAATTTCTCATAATCTTTTACCATAGGAAATATTAATTGACGAATTTCAGTTTCTTTGGCGAGGAATTTTTCGACTATTGACAATGCAACACTGGGTTTGTTCTCTCTCGCGGTTGGGGTATAAATCACATCAGCATTTTTTATAATATTAATTGCTTTCAAAGTTAGTAAATCGGGATCACCAGGACCACAGCCAACACAATGTAATGTAAAATTACCCATAATGGATTTTTAGAAAATATTAATTAAAGTTTTTGTATTTCACTTTGTACCGGAGAAAATTATTACCGGATTTCTTGAAATCATCATAGTCCCTGAGCTGGTCTTTTTTGCCTTTGCAATAGTCACTTGGGTCATATCTATCTCTTGCAATTCTGAATCTTGCATAGCTTTAAGTGCATTGTATATAGTTTCTATCAAGATGGATGTGACCACTAATCTCCCCCCTTGATTTAACTTGGAAATGGCTAATTTTATTATCTGTTCGGTTTCTCCAGTAGTTCCACCTATTACAATTGCGTCAACATTCGGCAACTTAGGTAATACATCCTGAGCCAATCCATGTATTATCATGGCATCATCTAAGATTCCAAATTTTGATAAGTTTTTCTCCGTTAGGTCAATCGCAGCCTTGTCCATATCAACGGCATAAACTTTACCTTTTGTTTGAAGAATCAATTCCGCAGTTATACTGCCACTACCACATCCAATATCTAATGCCGTAAACCCTTCTTTTAGTCGTAGTTTGCTAATTATTATCGATCGAATGTCTTCTTTTGTAATTGGTACGCTGTCTATCCTGTCAAAAAATTCATCAGGAATGCCAGGAGTCTTATAATTCCAATTCATTTCCGTCTTTTCATATGATGTGTTGGTTTAACACCGTATATGTTAATACCATAAATGTAAGTAACATGAAAATAAAACCAAAAATTGCTATTGTAATTATTTTTTTCTTTTTTTCTTTGGGAAGGTCCCCAGCCATCCTAGTTGCCATTATCTGGGAGACGGCGTAAAAAATAATGCCTACTAATATTGTTAATCCTATAGTATTGGATTGATCAGAATTAGGTTTTACGATGACACCCAAAATGGATCCTGCGATTGCAGCCATAACGACTCTTAAATAATATATTTTATCTTCTATTTGCAAGGATATGCGCTATTAGTTTTTAATCAGCCACATTTAATTCCTACTTTCTTGGATCAGAAAGAGACAAAGTCTGCACACATGATGACCCATTCCTTGCGAACGATTCATGAGTTTGAACAAGCCTCACAATACTATCAATTCTAATAATCAATTCTTGAATTCAAATTCATTTGGTTCTGCTAATCTCAAATTCTGAATAGTGGTATATTGTATATTGTATCTTATTATATTCAATAAGATCATGATAAATTTAGATGGCTATTTCAGAGATTGAACTTAGATATATTGTAAATAACATCAAAGAAGTTATTGATGATATTTATTATATAAGCAATATTTCTCTTATAACAAAAAACACTCTGATCCTAAAATTTCACCATTCACAAAAAAATGATGTTTCACTTCTAATTTCCTCCTTTGGAATCTGTATTACCAAGTATAAATATTCTATTATTGAAGATAATGACTCTTTAAAAAAAATTAAGACTGATCTTGAACGGTCAAAACTGATCGATATTTCTGTTGTATCTGGAGAACGAATAGTTCAATTTGTTTTTCAATCTATTCAAGGATTGAAATATTATTTAATTGTCGAATTGTTTGGTCATGGCAACATAATAATTTGTAATGACTCTCACAAGATTTTGAATATTCTAAATCCCATTAATGTTCGACATAGAGTGTTGTTGAAACCTGGGTTGAAATACTTTCCTCCTCCTTCTAGAGAGGAGCTGATCCTCTATCCTTAGATTATGACGATTTTTTATCTTTAATCAAGAATAGCGATCAGGGCAATATTGATATAAAAAGATGGTTAGGACGAACGTTATCAATTTCAAAGAAATTTATCGAATTGGCAGTTCAAAGTAGTAAAGTCTCAAATAAGAAAGTTAGAGACCTGACTTCAGTTGAACTAAAGAACTTGTTCGAAGAATTGACCTCATTAATAAGAAATATTTCAACCGGTATTGGACATGACCCATGCATTATTTTAGATGATGAGAATAATCCTGCAGACGTAAGCCCGATAACTCCATCCGATGTTCCGCTTGATCATATTAGAAAATATAGTTTGTACACTGATGCGATTGATGAATTCATAAACTATTCTGTTTTACATACCAGTTCATCGAGAAACTCCGAATTAGAAAAACAGATCGAATCATTAGAACATGATTTGAATGAACAGAAAAAAGCTAAAGACTTAGTTATTGCAAAATCAAACAAGCTCAGAGGATTTGCCAATCTACTTATGCAAGAGACTGACGGGGTGTTGAATCCAGGAAAACACTCGATTGCAAAATTACTTCATGCTTCTGATGCTAAAATTTTGAGCATAAAAGGGAAAGATTATCTAGAGATTGTAGATGAAAAAATAGCTATAGATATAGGGAATTCTAACATCCCAAAAATTTCTTCCTTACTATTTAATGTCGCAAAGGACATGGAAAGAGGATTGATTACCATAGAGAATTCCCATTCAAAATTGCTTGAACAAATGGACAAAATTCAAAAACAGAAAAACAAAAAACCATTATCAGAAATTAAGATTTTGACTAATAAGGAATGGTATGAAAAATATCGATGGTTTCTTACAACTGACGATGTGTTGACTATAGGCGGCAGGGATTCATCGTCAAATTCAGTACTTGTAAGAAGACATCTTACAGAAAATGACTATGTTTTTCATGCAGAGGTTAATGGTTCTCCATTTTTTATATTAAAGAACGCTAATAACAAGACCAGCGCGGATCTGTCACAAAGTATCATTGAAACTGCTCAGGCTACTGTATCTTTTAGTAGGTCCTGGAAGGATAATCTTTCTTCTGCTGATGCGTATTGGGTCTATCCTACTCAGGTAAAAAAAGGCGCACCTACAGGACAGTATCTTCCAAAAGGGGCATTTATAATTGAAGGCAAGAGAAATTTTGTAAAAAATTTGGAAATAAAGCTTGCAATTGGTTTGTCTTTTATTGAAGACCGGCCGTTATTTATTGTTGGACCTTTCTCTGCAATCTTGAAAAGATCTATATATTTAAGAAATATGATGCCATCTGGCTTTGATGTTGTAAAGGCTTCAAAAAAGATAAAATCTGATTTTGTAGATTACACTATAAAAAATGAATATCCTGAACGCTTGATAAACCATCTAAAGCATTTGTCAATAGATGAAATAGTAAGAATCTTGCCTGTAGGTCAATTCAAACTATTGCCTATTGAAAAAGGCGAGTTAAAATATGATTTCAATAATTTTTTATCAAAGTAATTAAATTCAAACTTTGATGGGTACGAATCAAAATAAGAATAGAAAAGTAATTAAATTCAAACTCTGAAGATTTGATGTGTCTAAAGATATTAGAGATGAAACTACTGCCATGACCACTCGTGTATTAGTTAGTGATGTCATGAATAGCCCTATAGTTCATGCAGGACCAAACGATGACCTTGTCACGATTTCAAAACTTATGACTAATGCGAAAATTGGAAGCATTGTTATTTTAGATAACGATAAACCGCTTGGAATAATTACTGACTGGGATATTGTTTCCAAAGCAATAGCTGCCGGTTCAATCCCTTCTGATATCAAAGCTTCGGACATAATGAACCAGTTAATTACCATCACTGGAGAGGAAAGTATTACATCCGCTGCCAGACTTTTACGACAACATGGAATCAAGCGTTTGGGAGTGACCCATAAAGGTAATTTAGTTGGAATTATTTCGGTGTCTGATGTTCTTGCCGTTACACCAGAATTATTTGATGTAGTTTCTGAAAAATCGCTACTTATAAGAGGCGAGATTGGACGTTCTCCACGAAATATTTCTGGATATTGCGATGAATGTGGTGAATGGTCTGATTTTCTACTTTATGCAGATGGTTCTTACACCTGTGAAGTTTGCAGAGGGGAGTGACACAGGTTGGCAAGTATATTTTGATCATAAAGTATCACACATTTAGTTACGAATAACACTTTTCATCTGCATATGAATGAATTAGCGATCGTATCATAGGACGTTCAACCTTTTTTCAGATCGTTTTGGAAATAACAAAAACCAAAAGACATCATCTCTCTTTTCAATTCATAGTCTTCTTCTTGATGTTTATGTTCTATTTAATTAATTCATTAGTGGTTATAGATCGTGCACAATATTGACATTTCAATAGTATATTTTTTTTGTCAATTATTTCGATTTTCGAACTCAATCCCTCTTCGGTGTTTGTAATGCATCTTAAATTAGGACATTTAAAAAAACCTATTATCTTATCGGGAAGCTGAATTCTTCTCTTTTCGGTTAACTTGTAATCTTTAATTATATTGATGGGTGCATTAGGAGCAATTAATGCTAGCTTGTCAGTTTCTTTCTTTTCCAAAAACTTGTTTTCTACTTTTATGATATCTTTTTTCTTCTGTTTAACACTTGGTACGTTCAAAGCTACTGTTATTACATTCCCCTCTTGACCTGTAATATTTAATATGTTAAGTTTTTGCTAGCGCTCTCGGAGATTCTATATGATCAATGACGGCATCGTTTCTTATTCTTCTTACCAAAAGTTGATTGAATTCTGACATATGTATACAAATACATTAGTCTATTTTCTGTTTTTTCTATATTACTATTATTTATTCATCCTGCTATTTGGTTTTATTTTTTTTCATATATTGTGTTTTCATTTCTTCAATCCAGGAATCCTTCTTCTTGTAAATTTGTTTTTTACTCCTTGGTTTACATTCACTCAACAGATAAGAACAAAGAATTGGAAAATAGACCGATGTATCGCCATAAACTATTACATTTCCTTTGTGCGAAGTTTTAATCTTTCCCCAACTTTTACCCTCTTGCAATGTCGCTCCGGATAGACCCCCAGTATCGGGTCTAGCATCAGTGAGCTGGATTATGAAATCATGTCCTCCTTCCTTGATTTTTAAAATTTGGTACAGGGCTGGACCAGTCTGCTGAAAAAAGTTCTTAGGCACTCCTCCACCCAACTCTAATCCACCTGATATGTTACTTTTCCACAAGATTGCTGTTGATTCTGCGATATCTTTTATAGGATTGATTGCTGTCTTTCCATCCAGCATTGAAGGTAGCATGTTCAATCCGATTGAAGAATCGCTGAGTGCTGGCATATAAATAGGGACATTAGATTTGTATGCTGAGACCATAAATGATTTGTCAGGCGCTTTGGATTTTTCAGCAGCTTCTTTTCCTATCAAATAAGATAGATCAGCAGTTGAGCTATTTGTCATGTCGATATGGCTTTGATATATGTTTTGAATATTTTTTTGAATTATTGTATCCTGGGATTGAAGAGTACCATATTCTTTTATATATACATCATAAATTCTTACGATTTGTTTCGAATATAATATATCATCATCCACATCAAAATGGCCTTGCCTAACGGGTAAGTCATATGCAAAGTGTAAATCATGATAGGCATTTGCACCTGTTGTAACAATCCAATCTACAAAACCGTTATCTATCATACTTGATATAATCTTCCCAAATCCTATTGGAGTTAATGCTCCCGCTATAGTCAAGCAAATTGTCGCATCAGATTCTACCATTCTTTTCATTATGTCTGCAGCCTCTGCTAGTCTCCTTGCATTGTATCCTGTATTTCTGAATAAATCTATCAATTCTGATATATTCATATTAGCAAAGATTTCCGGGGGGTCAATTTTTTTCCCTGAAAAACTATGTCGGTTATAGCTCAATCCCTTTAGTCTAGATCGAACTTATTATAATTGTAATCTAACTAAACAACATCAAGTAAAGTATATAATTTAAAAAGTAATTTATTAATGCGAAAATATTTACATCATTTTATTGAGACAAGTCAAGAAAAAAAAGAATGTTGATGTTAGAGATAGTCCGAATTATTTGTCCAAAGATGTCATGATTATTCCATAAACCAAAGAACATCGATAAATCAGATTTTAAAAAAATATGGCTGATTCTGGTGGATTTGAGGAAGGCACTTGGCTAATGGCGTTGAAATACTCAAAAAAATATGCTAAATGAAAAAAACTGTGCGAGGTTCATATCATTTGTCGGTGCCCTTATTTCTACGGGGAACCGAGGTATATTCCGCGATATGATAAAAGAATAAAAAGATGTTTGATTGTATTATCACAACATGTGGTGCTTTAGATCACGATATAGCTAAATCTTTCCTCATATTATGAAGGTGATTTTAGATTAGATGATCAATTTCTACTAAAGAAAGATATTCATAGATTAGGCAACATATTGATACCAAACAAGAATTATGGACCTCTTATTGAAAATAAAGTTCAATCTTTTTTTGCAAAAACTGTACGATAGTTCAAAATCTTCGCGGGAATTGGCACCATCTGAAATAATTAGATATATTGGAGGTCACTTAAACGAATCTTCCTTCTTATACTGGGCTTTTAAGAACAATATTCCTGTATTTGTTCCTGGAATTGTTGATGGAGCGGTGGGTAACCAGATTTGGTTATTTAATCAATCTCATAAAGATTTCAAAATTGATGCTCTTACTAAGATCAAACAAAGGATTGTCTGAGATAATTTTTGATGCAAAAAAGACTGGAAGCTTTCATGCTGGGAGGAGGACTTGAAACATCATACTCTTTGGTGGAATCAATATAGGGGTGGACTGGACTATGCGGTATACTATTACAACGGCATCTGAATGGGATGGAAGTCTAAGCGAGCAGTTGCCGAGGCTATCTTGGGAAGGTTACTACACAAACAAGCAAATTACCATTCATGCAGATGTAAGCACCGTGTTACCCTTCATTTTACCACGGATTAATATCAAAATAAAAAAATGTTCTTCTTAGATGAAAGGTTAGAGTTGGTCTATTGAAGGACGATCTTATTGATTCGAAACGAATTAGGATCTTCTGGTTGATCCATTGCATTAGTAGTTGAATTTGTCAACAATTTCTTTCCCTTCTGTTACTTTTCAAATACTGTATTGATTATCCAAAAATTTTGAATCATTCAATACAAAAAAGAACTGTGAACCAGCACTATTAGGATCGTTTGTTCGAGCCATTGATAATATTCCTCTTTCGCGAAGGTATACTGTTGAACTCTTGATTTATTGTGTGTACCCTGGTCCTCCCGTGCCCCATGTATCTCTGCTACTGTTGCCATTTTTTGTATCTGGATCTCCAGCCTGAATAACGAAACCGGATACTTATCCTGTGAAATACACTCCATCGTAAAATCCTTTACTAGCCAGATCTTGGAAGTTCTTGACGTGATTTGGTGCTACATCAGGATAAAATTCAATTTTTATTGGACCCTGAGTAGTTTCAATAGTTGCTGTGTTATTTGTGGTAGTAGTCATACTATTGTTTGATGTTGTATTGTTGATATTATTTAAAACATTAGATTCTAAAATCAAATTTGGGGTTTTATTTGTAGACTAAGACTGCTAGTTATATTGGAGGGGAGGTGCCATTTATATGCTGGGACTATATTGGGGGAGGTGCCATTTGCCAGACTGCTAGCTGAGGTAGTTATATTGGAGGGGAGGTGCCATTTGCCAGACTGCTAACTGGGGTAGTTATATTGGAGGGGAGGTGCCATTTGCCAGACTGCTAGCTAGGGTAGTTATATTGGAGGGGGAGGTGCCATTTGCATTGGTTATTTTGAAATCGTGATTCACTTTTCTTTTCAACACTCAAAAATAATCCTGGATCATCACTTTCAAAACTCTTTGAAATATATACCAGTGATAATGGTTCTGAAGTGTTACCCTTTTGGATACTTTATGTCCTTTATGTAAAAGGGTATCGCATTAGGCTGGTATGTTGGTGATAATGTTCCGGTAAACTGAATTGTAGAGACCAATAGTTTGAAACGGCATCATTTTTCCCAAAGCGAATCCAATGCTTTGTTTTGGTGTATCCCCATTAGATTCAACATATTCTGATTCATTAAATCCACCTATTCGAATAAACCAATGCTTTTTACTTTCATCTCCACCACTTCCTAATACATATAGAGGACTTGGATTGGCAGGATCAAAGAAGGCAATTTTGTCCAACCACATATATCAAAATATAGTCTGATTTCAAATCATTAGCAATTTTCCATCCCTCTTCTTCGGGACTAATGAACATTTTTGCTATTGTTTCTATTCTTGTTTGATTAATTGTTGCATTATCTGCAATGGATGTTCTATTTCCTAATGTTGTTATCCAATATCCATAATCCCACCATGCTGTTACTACTGAATCAACTGGTGTATTCTTGGACATCAATCTAATGTTTCAATCCAGTCATCAGTTGTTAATCGATAATTATTACCTCCATTAGCAATAGATGTAGGAACATCTGCAGAAGTTATCAATTTGTGTTAGCATCGTAGACCATGGGAATGGATAACATTACTATTAAAATGGCCGCAAATCCTTCATATGGTAAAAATTGTTTTTTGAGTTTCATGTTCTTTTGCGATTTTGCTCCGCTCTTATTTGAAGTTGTTAGTGTTTGCTCCGCTTCTGTCCTGATCGACGTTATGGCTCTAATTGATTGATAAATTCCTATACTTGATAATATAATTATGCTTATAGATGCAAATACCAAAAGCCTTGCAAATGTTGCACTAATATAAATTCCTGTAAGCCCTATTATCAATGCAAAAATCATATTGGTATTATTTTTGTTCTTAAATGATAGCCAAATTCCTAGACCGGCAAAAATGATCAGAATTGAAAACTGTCTGAAGTAGTCTACTATCGTGGGTGTGAAATGTTCTGCAACAGATTCTACTAGTTTGTTCTCTGACGAAAGGAATGGGTTTATTGCATTGAGATATCTAAAGGAAGGTACTTTGTAAAAGCCTCCAACCACTATAGACATTCCTATTATTACAAAAATTCCTAGAATTATTGCAGTTTTTAAAGTCGCCCTTCTCTCAGAACTTTTCAACCTTACTATGGTAGTGACTAATAGGAATAGTGTGCTAGTCATTAACAATAAACCTGGTAATCCAAGAACGAATGACATGCCTGGCCTCGGAAAAGCCCCGGCAACTAAGATAACTGAAGCCGTAAAAAGAACTGCCACTATTAAATTATTTTTGAGATCTTTGGAAACAAACCCAAGGACTATTATAAAGATACCAATAGGGATTACGAAATACTGAGCTCCACCCCATGAGGTTACTGCAAGTCCAATTAAGATTCCTCCAAAAATTGCTTTGGGGATCAAAAATTTGTATTTTTTATCCTTTAGGGCAGATAAGAACAGATACGTGCCTCCTAATCCATAAAAAAGACCTAGTGGCTCTGACTTAAACCAACCCAGGTTTCCCCTTTGAATTATTGCAGGACTCACTGCAAAGAAAAGTGACGAAATTAATCCTGGAATGGTGCTTCCGGTTATAGCTCTTACTACCAAGAACATAAGTACGGTGGATGCAGATCCTATGACTACTGGAAACCATATAGTGAAATCCATCAAAGACATGTTCATACCAAAAATTTTGTAGAGCGTGGCAGCAGTTAGGTGTAAGCCAGACTGCGATGTTTCAGCAATTTCTCTACCATCTGGAAACCATGACTTGTAGTCATGCCATTCAAGATATGGTCCATATCCATTATTTACTATATATTCTGTAGCTCTAAAATCAAAAAAAGGATCAAATTCATTCAAATAGAATCCATATTTGATTGGGTATGCTCTAAGGATGAATGCAATGCTAAATGCTAAACATAATACTGCGATTATAAGAAGATATTTAGTTGTTCTACGACTCTTCTCTGATTTTAATAACTCTCTTCCTGCCATTACCTACACGTTTATTATGATTTTTTAAACTTTATTTAATATTTAATCATTCTTAGTGATGATGTTATTGATTATACCGGTTTATTCAATTTCCATTATTGCAGTTTTGCAAATATTCACATATTTGCAAAAATCTTCTGCGTCCTTGACTGTTCCTACAATAGATCCATAATGCATCGGTATCGCTATTTTTTTGGGCTTGATTAGCTCATTTGTGGCTTTCCCGGCTTCTTTTGCGGTCATTACATAAAGGTCTGAAACAGGCACAAATAAAATATCTGGGTTTACATTTTCCATTTCTGGAATAATATCTGTGTCACCTGTATGGTATATTTTCAAATCATTTATATTTATGATGAATCCTATTTTTTCATCCTTTTTCGGATGAAATTTTTTGTCGGTATTGTATGCCTCTATGCCTCTTATTTCTATATTTCCAACCGTACATACTTCCTTGGGTTTTAAGGGAATTATTTCATTCACTTTGTAATTCTTTTTTAATACTTCCACGCATTCATGAGAACAAATAATTTTCGTATTTTCGTTTATCACATTATTAATATCCTCTATACTTAAATGATCAAAATGATTGTGAGAAATCAAAAGTATATCTGCATCACTCTTGCGAGCATATGTTGGAATTAATTTATAGGGATCAACATAAATTTTATTACCATTCACTTCAATTCTAAATCCATCATGTCCATTCCATCTTATTTCAATCCCTTCAATATTCATCATTATATGAAGAAAGTAATCAGGAATAATTTAAATTTGACCTGACTTTGGAATGTACAAAAATAATCCTATTGCTTTTTAATGTGAATACATCAACTCCTTTTTTAAGGGCCCTTTTAATTAAATTCTTGTCTATCGTTGCTAATGGGAGTCTTTTGTCTGCTGAGATATTTAATAAAATGGAATCGACTGTTGAATTGGCTTGTGTTATTTCTAACTTATTGAGTTCATCGTTGTCTAAATACTTGAAATCCCCTTTTTTTATCCGATCATTTATTATTTTTAATGAAAGACTGGCAATTTTTGATCTCTTTATTCCTGCTGTTATTTCTAACTGTGCTAGTTCATTAATCGTCTCTGGATGAATGAGCCATACAAGTTTTCCAAATCTAGATTCTAGAGCGTCCAGGTTTTTGACTGGATCATAGCATAAAACCATTAAGAAACTAGTGTCAGAAATAACCTCCATCTTGATTTATACAGCTATTCCTGCACCTATCAATCGCCATCGATCTGCTATTCTCCGGCTTAAAGCTACTCTGCTTTGGGGCATCAAACATATCGGTTTCTTTATTTTTACCTCGATCTTCTGATTTTTTGAATTCGTAACATTTCCTATCGTAACCGCTGTTCCTATATTCAATCTTAAATTTTCCTTGGTTTTGATTGGTTCAACCTTGACCAAATCCTGTGTTCCGACCGCGGTATCAAATAAATTAATGTCAATTGTAATTTCATCGACAACTGGGGGCAATGAATTCGGCTTTCCAACCACTGCACCTATCAATGAATCACTTTTAATAAATGACGGGTCCAGTTTTGAACCTATTGCGACCAATCCACCTGGCTTCACTTTGTCTACCAATCCTGCACCAGTAGCTAGTGACCCTACCTCAGAAAAAATAGGTTCATATTTGTTCTTCTTTTCATTGTAAATTCCAGGTAAAATTTCTATTTCACTACCTGTTTCAAATTCACCTTGAATTAAAGCCCCTCCTAAAACACCTCCTTTGATGTTTTTAATGGGTGTACCTGGTTTGTTGATATCAAAAGATCTCAATATATGCATTATGCCATTTTTATTGTGAATTCTTTCTGGCGTGGGAATGTATTTTTCAATGTATTCAATTAATACATCGATATTTGCCTTGTGTTGTGCAGATATGGGAATTATTGGGGCATTTTCAGCCACACTTCCCTTTACAAATTCTTTTATTTGGTTATAATTTTCTACTGCAGTTTCTTTTTCAGTTAGATCGACTTTGTTTTGTACGATTACAATATTTTCAATCCCTAATACCTGTAATGCTAATAGATGTTCTCTAGTCTGTGGTTGGGGCACTTTTTCATTAGCTGCAACAACTAATATTGCGCCATCCATAAGAGCACCTCCGGAAAGCATGTTAGCCATCAAACTTTCATGACCAGGCGAGTCAACGAAACTTACTACTCTTGATAATCGTGCTTCAGAATTACATATACCACATTTAGGTTGAACAGAATAATTTGATGGAGGTTGACAATTGGGACATTTATAAAAGGCGGCATCTGCATAACCCACTTTAATCGTAATTCCTCGTCGAAGCTCTTCACTATGACCGCTTGTCCAAACCCCTGTTATAGCTTCAATAAGTGTAGTTTTACCATGATCTACATGTCCTGAGGTACCTATGTTTATACATGGTTGATAACCATATTTTTGAATATACCACTCAGGTAAAGTATCCTTCCAGTGCAATATCTGTTGTATTTTTTCTTTCAAATATTAATTTACTTAAAGTTATAAAACAGATAATTATGAGATGAAAATAAGAGAAATATTTTTTGAATTTATTTAGTTACCTGGGCTTCTTCTTGTGTTGAAGTTTGTTGTTCTTTTTCAGGCAATGTCGTGTCAATCAGTCGACAATTTAATTGATAGATTTCCTCTGTGATCATATTCCCTCTAACCAATTTTCTTTTTCTTTCCCCAGGTGCTAGATTTCGCATTCCGACTCCCTTAGTCATGAGGACATATTTTTTTGTAGCCCCATGAAGATCTGATCTCATAGGTGTACCTGATTTGTCGCTCCCGCCGGTTAACTTTATTTTCCCTTCCTTAAATCCCAAAATAGACGATTCTAATATGTCTCCAAGCTTAGAACCTAATAGTGGTTGAGCACTCTTATCCTTCAACTCTTGACTAGTGCTTTTACCTTTTGAATCTGAAATAACTACTTTAAATTCTACCAAAGTCTTTAATAGATAAATTTTCAGCCTTAATTAATCTTGCTAAAAATTGCATTTTTCCATATTGTCCCTTGTTCGGTTCCAAGAAATTTTCACTTTAAACTTATATTTCTTGTACAAGAAACTAATCGCATTCGGGTTATTTTTTTAGATTACCTAGAATCCTCCCTTATCCCAACTTGATTGAAAATTATCTGCTAAAGTAACAGCTTTTTCTTTCATTTGTTCAATATACTCATCGTAATCTATTTCCATTCCACATTTTTCACATTTTATCTTATTCTTTTCAATATCAAAATTTGCCTTGTTGTTGCATTTTACACATCTGGCATCCATGGAAAATACTGATAGTTGAATTCTTAAATATTTTTACACTAATCTCTGAAAACCAATTCAAGTAAACAGTTAGTTGATAGATTAATTGGCAGACTGATTGACTAATTGTTTAGCATGATCATGTCAAACCTTAAAATCAAATTCTATATCATGGAAAACCAAAAATATTGACTAATACATCTATTTAATCTGGTTGAAAATTAAAGAATTATTGAATGGAAATATAGTTGGCTCTGGATCCGATTATCTAGTTATTCAAAAGCAAAGAAAACGGTATTATGTAGAAATTCTTCCACCTACTTTAAAGGAATTGAAAAATTCATCTACACCATATGGTTCTCAAATCGACTAGGTTAAACATGTAATATACAATGGTCATGAATAACGATTAAATCAAATAAGATATTAATTAAAGTATTTGATGCCGAATAAATCTGCCTCCGCCATCTTAGATTCTACCGAAGACAAAGTAAGAGTAGAAGTTGCAGAATTAAAGAGGGATAGCTCTCCATCAACAACAAAGCTAGAAAAGTATAAAATTATTTATAATAAGAAGGCAGAATCCGAATTTTTTGTGGATAATTCCGCATTAGCTGGGTTTACCGGTGAACGTATCTTATACATGGCCATTAGAGAGCTGATAGAAAACTCTTTGGACTCTTGCGAAAGTTTTTCGATTCTGCCGTCTATTAAAGTTTCATTAAACATTTTTGATCAAGCTAATGATTTATGGACGTTGGCGTGTGAAGACAATGGAACCGGGATAAATTCAGAAAAACTACCCATAGCAGTTTGCTCTTTTCTAACTTCTGCCAAATACATGGAGAAACAGCAAAGGGGACTCTTTGGAGTTGGTTTGAAAATGGTGGCGGCTTTTTCTACAAAGGATACCGATTTTCCAATAAAAGTATGGAATAAATCAATTGATGAACAGGATGAATATTATTTTGAGTTAAGAACTGATATCGGAACCAATAAACCTATTGTATTGTCAAAAAAATTGCTGCCTAAGCAGCACTCTCGTATTCAGGACACATCTGGTTTTAGGATAGAAGTTATTTTAAGAGCAAAGTTAGTACCTATTACTAAGAACAAAATTTATGAGTATGTTTCTGAAACGAGTATAGTAAATCCATATTCATCTATAACCTTTGAAACGGATGATGGCATATTTCAATTTAATAGAAGGACATCAATAATGCCTAATCCGGCACAAGAAATCTTGCCCCACCCTTCCGATATGGATCTAAAAACCTTAAAAAAAGCGATTTCTAAATTTCAAACTCAAAAAATGTCTTTACCAAAAATTTTAAGTTCATCTTTTCAAAAGCTTTCCTATGAAAAGGCAAAAGATATTGTTACTAATACTGGATTATCTTTAAAGACCCCTACTGGTGATTTTAGCGAACATGATCTTATTAAAATTGTAAACATTTGCAAAAAAACCAAATTCCAGAATCCAAATACAGATCATTTGAGCCCTATTGGACAAGAAGTTCTCACAATAGGAATGATGTCAGAATATACCATCGTATCAAACAAAGGGAATGATACTACCGGAGTAACGGTTACGGTCCCCTCCTCCCCTGCCGCCCCCGCCCTTGCCACAGCTGAAAAACCTATTCTTAATAATGCCAATTCTGATCCTCAAGTGACCAATAATACTGCTATTGCATCAACTCTTGAATCATTACAAAATGACGGACCAAGACCAACACCATTCAAAAATAGTCTATTAAAATCAAATTTTTCAGTTAAAGTCCTCAAACCTGTACTTACCACTTATACATCAAGGACATGTGTCATAAATAATAGGCCCACAGTAATAGAAACTGGTTTGGCTTATGGTGGTGATATTCCATCATTCAAGTTATATCGTTTTGCTAATAAGATTCCTCTATTATACGATGAAGGATCCGACGTTGCTAGAGAGGTTATATCAGAAGTAGAGATTAACAAGATGGGGATCACCAAAAAACAAGCAAAAGAACAATTTTCCGTCAACAAAAGAATCAAAAAAGATAGAGTCATTGAGTTTTACCATTACATATTTTTTCCATATTTGTTCGACCAAAATCCCCTTACAAAACCGCCGGAAAAGAAAGCATTGCTTCAGAAGGCGAACTGAAATACTATATGAAATCATGTCTATCTGAACTATACAGGAAATTAAGTACAAATACGCAAAGAGCTCAAATTGAAGGAGGCGGAAAATAAGATCAGACTATATAAACACTATCTGCCATTCATAGTAGATTCAATAAATGAATCACTTGGTAGTAAAATTCAAAATTAAACGAATCATTTACTAGATTGATTGAAAATCATTTATCCAAAAAATCACAAATAGACATAGGCGACGCTTCTTCTGCTGATTCTGCTTTGGCCGTTCAAGCATTTGAAAAATGGATCTTGCAGGTAGATCTAGAGCCGGACATACCGGGGCCCCAAAAGACCAAAGATACAAAAGATGACCAAAAGACCAAAAATATGGTCTCTTCTAAACAGACCCAAAAGACCAAAGATACAAAAGATGACCAAAAGACCAAAAATATGGTCTCTTCTAAACAGACCCAAAAGACCAAAGATACAAAAGATGACCAAAAGACCAAAAATATGGTCTCTTCTAAACCAAACTTGAACAAGCTGGAGAGTAAGAAAAAGGATAATAAAAAGGTCGATCCTATCTTAGCTGGCAAATTAACTAAGGTTGATCCTACAAGAAATGTTACTAAAAATAAAAAATCCAAAGGACCAAACAAGAAATTAATCATCAAAGAAAAGGACACTACAAATAAAAAAAACAAGAGTCTCACTATGAAAACAAGTGTTAACAGGACAAAAATGAATAAATCCCCTAAAAGTGCTCCAAATCAATTTAAAACCAAAGAAGTTCAATCAACGATAGATTCCTACAGTAAAAGGGTAAATAAGGGTAAAAAGAAGTAAATAATCTATCTATTGTCTATTGCAAAAAAACAAGAATTTGTGACTATCATAAAAAGGATTATGAGAAAAATATCTGATGATGTAATCAAGCAAAATCAAATGCCTATCTTGGATTTACCAAAAATAGGATATGATAATACTGTTTGGTCCGATGAAAAAAGAATGCTTACAACAGGTGACAAAAAAGTTGAAGTTAGTCCTGATAGTGTAAAGAAAATACCCACTTTTGCTCAATATTTGGTCATGGCCAATGCGGTAAAAAAACTACTTGATGAAGATATGGAAAGTACTATTCGAGGTATGTATTATGCAACCCTTAGTAATGTTGGAGATGATAAAAACAAGCAAAAATTTTGGACGGGCCAAGAGGATTCTGATAACGCAATAAAAGCTGTCGAACTTCTAACTGGAATCCCGAGAGAGGAGTTTTCTGTAACTTCAAAACCTAAAGGAATGATTTCTGGCCCTATAAAATTACGGGTTGGGGGTGATATTATAGATTGCAATCTTGGAAGCAGGGCCACATCTCAACTTATCCCTACTAACATGGGGGATGTCCAAATAGATGATGTCAAGGCGGACTTTGTAATGGTGGTCGAAAAAGATACTGTTCTAAATAATATAAGAAAATCTGGTTTTATTCAGAAATACAACGCTATTTTATTGACTGGATCGGGTGAACCGGATCGTGCAACAAGAATGATGGTGAAAATTCTAAATGAACAGTGGAAAAAACCTGTGGTAGTTTTTGCCGATGCAGATCCTTGGGGCTTAGGTATTGCATTAAGGTACAAAATTGGTAGTGAATCGTTGAGTTATGATAGTGAAAGGCTGGTAACTCCAAATGCTCAGGTCCTTGGAATGATGTTTTCGGATATTTATCAGTATAACATTCCAGAAGTTGCTCGGTTGACAGCAAGTGATGAAGATATTAATAGAGCCAATGATATGAAAAAGAAGCCTTGGATGCAAAACAAACAATGGCAAAAAGAACTAAACCTCTTTTTAAATAAAAAGGAAAAATGTGAATTGGATGCTTTTTTTAAACATGGATTTAAATATCTATCCGAAACCTATTTGCCTCAAAAGCTTCGCATGGTGGGATTAATCTGAGTTTCCCCGTGAATTTCAGTATTTTTTATAAACTAATTGATAAGACTTTTATACACCCATATATAAATACATCATTCGCTTACTATTTTTGATATCATCGGCTTGTTTACCTTATGGGTTGCCTTCTTTGTATCCTTTATTGTTATATTGTAATTTGAGATTATCAAGTCGTGGTGATCACTTCTCCTATCTGCATTGCAGTTAATACTCCTAGTAGATTTCACCTTTAAAATACAGTATTTTTTATATAATGATTTAACATATTCTGAATTAGAATTAGAGAGCAATACTTTAGAGCCAATACTGTCTAGTCTATCAAACTCGCTCGCCAATTCTTGGTGTTGTTGAATTCCAAAACTCTCTTTAGTGTAATCTGTAAAGTTTGATGTTCTTGATACTGGAAAATAGGGAGGATCCAAATAAACAAAATCATTTTCTTTACACTTTAAAGTAGTATTTTTATAAATATCACAAACAATCTTTACCTCCGCACTATTAAGCAAACTTGATCAATCAATAAGCTTCTCTTTGTTGCATATTTTTGGATTAAAATATCTCCCATGAGGAACATTAAAGTTTCCTATCTTGTTCACCCTGTACAATCCGTTATAACATGTCTTATTCAAGAAAATAAACTTCGCTGCTGATTCTGTATTGGTTTTATTACTTTGATTGTCTCTAACGGAATAATAATACTTTTCTCCATTTTTATGATAACCGATTTGGTGATCCATGAGAATTTCTATCAGTTCATTTACGTTATCTCTTACTTCTCTGTACGTGTTAATTAAATGAGGATTTGAATCTGATAAGTAAGCTTTAAACTGTTTCCTTGATTGGACTAAATGAAAGAAAAAAGCACCACTACCTAAAAAAGGCTCAAAATATCTATCAACGCTAGTGGGTGTAAGTTTGTCTAACGATGTAACTAGCCTTCTCTTTCCACCTGCCCATTTTAAAAAAGATGTTGTATTGGTTTTGTGCAATTGGTACGTAATTATTGATTAAATTATCATTAAGACATATGATTGTTTTCTATGTCTTTAAATTATAGTAGAAACTAATAAAATGCTTTTATTAGTATTATTGTTTAGTCTTTATTTGATGTAAGAAATGAATAAGATTCTTTGACTTTATTTGAGGCATCTGTGAGGAATTGATTCCTAATAGCTTTTCCGTAATATACCAAATCTCTAGATAGCATTTCTATCCTTAGTAATGTTTTCTTGTTTGTTATGTTGCCTGCATCATCAAAGTCATCGGAGCTAGTGGATATACCATATGGCATACTCCAACCGTAGCATTGTCTTACTGCAGTCCTCATTTGTTCCATTACTGTAAGGCCTTTTTCATGAGATGCACAAATGTATCCAAATGTTTTTCCAGAAAATTCCTTCCAAAAATAGTCTAAAAAATTCTTTAATACTCCTGACATTGAGCCATGATAATCGGGGGAAGTCAAAATAATCGCATCTGCCCATTTGACTAGGGTATTTGCCATTTGTAAGCTTTCTTTTTCTGCTGTTTGAATTTGATCATGATTTAAATTGGGTTCATAAATAGGTAATCTATTTTTCCTGAGGTCGAATAAATTAATCTCTGCATTATAATTATTCTTAGCTATTTTTAAAGCGTGTTCCAATGCTTTAAAACTATAGGAATTGCTCCTCATACTTCCTGCAATTCCCAATAATTTTATTGTCATTAGTTTTTTTTCATTTGTTTATTATTTGAATATTTACTTTTTGATCCACGATAACTATTCAAAGATAATAAAATAAATCAAAGCCAACTAATCTTCTACTAGAATTGAATTATAGTATTGAGAAAAAAATAAGTACATAATTATTAAAAACAATCCTCATAAAGAATATCTACTAAAAAATCATAACAATGTATTACAATAAATTAACTTCGGGTTTCATATCTGCAATTTTCTTATTATTAGTTATAAGTTCAGTTAACTTTTCGTCAATCAAATTGGTTAATGCTGCTACAGGTGATCTGGTAAACTACAACAATAACTTTCAAATGTATACCTCCCCAAACGATCCTAATAAAGACTCTGCCATGCAAAATGCTGATTGTGTAGTGAATTTCATGACAAGTTATGTATACACAGCTTCTTCAGCTGAAAATTGCAACAACAGTGGTAATGGTATGGGTAGTAGCAGTAGCAATAGTCCATCATCAATGTCTCCTTCTACACCCAGTAGCCAAAGTCAAGGTTTAACGTCAACTGATGGTCCTCAAACAGGGGTGAAAGATGGTTCTGGTGTAGGTGTAGTTCGAGTCGTGGATACAAATTCTAACGCTGGAAGCCACACCCCTGCACAATCCTCTTCATTTGTTACAAATGATAGCAATCCTACTGATACTAACAATATGAATGTAAATGTAAATGATGATAACAATGATAACGACAAAGATGCCAAAGACAATAACAACGATAATGATAACAATGATAACGACAAAGATGCCAAAGACAATAACAACGATAATGATAACAATGATAACGACAAAGATGCCAAAGACAATAACAACGATAATGATAACAATGATAACGACAAAGATGCCAAAGACAATAACAACGATAATGATAACAATGATAACGACAAAGATGCCAAAGACAATAACAACGATAATGATAACAATGATAACGACAAAGATGCCAAAGACAATAACAACGATAATGATAACAATGATAACGACAAAGATGCAAAAGTATACAACGAAAATACCGTGAATAAACAAGAACGCAAATTGTTACTTACTACCTGCTTTGAAAGAGCATATGACAAAGGAAATTATTTGTCCACTGGTGAAATTGTAGATTGCGCCAGCAACTACAACAGCTAATTTTTTCCGGCTTAGTTGTAGTTCTTGATCTTACTCCGTGTCTATCAAATTTGATGATTTCGTTTCTTAAATACAATCATTGTGATATTCAAAGATTGAAGCCATCCTTAATAATCTTGTAGATTGCAGTTTGAAAACCCATTAACTAGATTTGCATTATTTCTCCCAGTATAAAGTATTGATTATTCAAACATCAGATTTAGTTGCTTTATTAAAACAAAAGAGACTATATCATTTCAAATTGGAAATACTCGAACAAACAAACTACAAATCTCCGTAATATTTCGGGTATTAAACATGCTTTTGAACTTCTCATATTAATAACATTAGAATCAGAGGATGGAGATCATAGATGTTTGAAGAGTATATTTCAAAAATCAAGGGATTAATAATCAAATGTGTACTTATTAATGTGTTTTTGCTTAAAGAACCTGATGGATTCTGATTCGATCAAAAAGGATTACTTTGATAAGCTCATGCTGTTAGTTGAAAATAATCTATTAGATCGTGATACTTTTACTCATTATAAGAAAAGAGGCATCAAAATATACGATACTTATAAGGATCTAAAATGTAGTCATCTATCTAAAATAATTCCCTACATAGTAATTGGTGCTTCGGATGAATTCGTCAGTAAGATGAGTGTGCCATATCAAGCTACAAGTTTTATTGCAGCTGAAGCTTTTTCGCCTAATAGTGGAGTTTTTATTTTCAAGCTTCTTGGATTAAGAGGAGGGGGTGTTACGTTACTCACAGGCGGAAGTAGGAAGCTAGGTGACAACATATTTGCTTCTTTACATCGTATAATTTTAGGAAATCAGGCTATAATGGTTACTGTAAATAACATGATGGAGAACTACGGCCAAATTTGGTCTTGGGATTTTTTTGGAAGGCACTTAGAGGATCAGCATCCAGCCTTTTATAGTGACCTATTGAATCTTTCAAGGAAACTTGTCCACTCTAATAATTTTTATTTTATCGTTTCCGTCCGTTCACTAGAAAGCATTGTCGAATCACATTTGATTGAATTTTATGAAAAAAATAAGATAGCAATGTTGAACCCGAAAAACAATCAAAAGGTAATCATACTTACTACCAGTACGGTTTATGCCCATCTTTCAAAGATCATCAAGGAATCCCACCTTATCACTTACATTGATACAGGAAAAGAATTTGATATGCATATAGGACTTGGGATCCTCAGAGAAAAGTATGGTGTTAGGTATTTATTAAATGACGGAGGTAGACACATGTCTGAATCCATAAGGGAAGAAGGATTGTTAGGTGAAGAAAGAATAACATTGGAGCCTTTTAATCCTGTTACTCTTAACTATGACATAGACGGTACCTGTATTCTGGGGAAAAAAGGTTGGGGAGTAGACAAATCAGAATTGAAGGGTTCCATACTGCTAAATTCCATAAAAATAGACGTTGAGAAAGCTAATGTGTATGTTTATCCTCTTGATGAATCAAAGGTTTTGAGTTGAAATAAATAATTGTGAATAGACTGATCTAATCAGATCCGGTAACAGTTTCTATCAATTTTCTTTAATCTTTCAATTGTTGATACGTTTTCAATTCAAGGTAAAAGGTAACATATAAACATTTACGGTCAGTAAATCAAACAAAAATCTGTTCTATACTACATTTAATTCATGAAGACTCCTGTTTCTTCTCCATCACCTTTGATTAGGTCGTATCGATTTACTTAATTAAAAACTCCTTTGATGCCTCTTTGATGGACTGTTTTTGGACCCTAGCTAGCTTTGTTATTTTGGGTTTTGCAATGTTGTAAGGATAGTTAATTGAGAAGATGATGGCATGGTTTTGGATATGGTTGATATAATACTGTTTAATTGTTACCTTCTATCAGATGGGAGGGTCATTCTGACAAACCTAATAATAAAAATCGTTAAACTCCTATTTTGTATTACCTTTTCCGATTCTTTAACCTCGTTTCCATTCTGGTCTGTCCTTCTAAAAATCTTCTTTTTTCATCCTCATCTCTCAATCGTAATTGAGGAACCTCTGTAGGCTTTCCTTTTTCGTCTAATGCTACTAGAGTTACATATGCAGTGCCGGTGTGAACCTTTTGGGAACTGTTTAAATCTTCTGCTTCAATTTTTACCTCAGCTTCCATAGAACTTCTTCTAACGTAGTTTATTCTTGCCTTTAAAATCAAAGCATTCCCAATATATACCGGCTTTAGAAATGTCATGCTATCTATGCTTGCTGTTACAATATTTGCATGACCTGCATGTCTCTTTGCCACTAGACCGGCCAGCAGATCCACATACTTTAAAATCATTCCGCCAAAAACATTTCCAAGCGGGTTAGCATCGGAAGGCAGCATTACTATTGTCGTCTCAGCCTCTGATTCTTGGACCGTTTTTTTGGGTTTATCTTGTGGTGGTTGAAACTCGTTTGTCAATATAACCATCTATGCAATCAGACATATTAAATTCTTGAATTCTCGAATTTGGCTGATATCCTTGACATATCAAGACATGTTCGTCAGTTGATTGGGGATCCATTCATTTTTTAGAATCATGGATTTTTGATTCGTGATTAATTTTGCCTTGTTTTTTCAAGTTTGTCTAAGTGCAATATATTATCATGCTCTTTTGTCAAGAAATGCGAAACTTATTTTTACCCAAAGTATCTTATGGTCATAGTTTATTGAATTTATATTAAACTTTGACCAATTATTGATATGTTTTCATCTGGCACGGTTTCATTTTTTAAGTATCTTTTTTTTCTAGGTTTAACGTCTCTTGTAAATTTCCATCCGTCTCTAGTCAGAATCTTTGGACGTCTTCAAACATCAAAACTTTGGTTATTGTTCTTTGCCTCTTTCTTTTTTTTGTTTATAGCAATTTATTTCTCTCCACTTGACTATGAGCAATTAACTTTTGCACATTCTTTTTTTGGAGGTAATGATGCTAGTCTTAATGGCACTCAAACTCAATCAATTGGAAATTACGTGGTAGATCTTTTAGTAAATCCATCAAAACCTATGATTGGCAAAGATACTTCTTTTCTTTTCCGTCTTACTTCTAAAGCTGGAGATGAATTGATCGAACTACCTGTTTCCTTTTCTATTTTTAAAGACGGCAAGTCTATATTTTCAAATCCAAATAATTTTACGCTGGTTAGACAAGGTCATTACGATTTTAATTACACCTTTAGTGAACCCGGAAGGTATATTCTATTTGTGGATATTAAGGATATTTTCTATACCCTAAATATTTTGAACTCTGAATTCGAAGTTAATGTTCAAGTTCCAATTGCGGAAAGAATCTATGATCTTATACAATCTTTTGTGTTGAATTATTATTATATTTACATAATACTTGGTGCTTTGATCGGAATATCCTTTATTGTGAACTCAAGGAGGCATAAAGATGTAAAAAAGATGAGTGAATAGTTCGATGATTGTACTAAAAATGACATAAATACAAGTATTTTTAATATAAAATAATGACTAATAAATCAACTAGTACAAAAGTATCACTTTTTGTAGTCTTTGTACTCGGATCAGCAATATTTTCTGTTAATGGAAATGTATTCGCACAACAAAATGTAACCTTGTCTGAGGCTTTGAATGTAACAGATACAGCAGAGCAAAATATTAATGAAACCGATAGTGTGCCTGTTGAAGAAGAATTATTACCAACAACAACCGATGGATTAGTTACTGATAATGCAACAACAACTGATGGATCGGCTACTGATAATGCAAGTAGTGCAACACCTAGACCTGAGGTAGAGGAATATTTCAACCAAATGGCAAATGGGACCACTCACGAGGGCACCGTCACTAGAGATTCTCAAACTGTATTATTAGAAGGTGAAAGCTTACCTGAAGGCGATTTTATCCATCTGTATGACTCTACACCATATCAAATTATGAATGGTCACATTGCAGCAAAACTGCCTTGTAACGATGCTAATTCTACCGATGTAAATGTACTAATTGGTCAAGCTCCTAATTTACAGCCAGCTGAATTAGAATTTGTAGGTCCATTGTCTACTCCTGGAGAACTCTGTCTTTATCATGTAGATGTTGCATCAGATGAAACAACTCCTATTACAGATATAGCAATTCAAAGCAATTCTACAGAGGATATTGATTTCCCAGCCACATCTACTGTAGTAATAGGCGTTAATGAGATTGCTCCATTAGGCGAAGACCATCACGAATAAGATTAGATCAATCTTTTCGTCTTTTTTATTTTCAAACAGTAATTTCAAGACTGAATTTTTCCCTTCTATTTTTTAATATTCTAAAAGTATTTGTCTTCATTTAATTTATCGGTAGTTCTTTTATGGGCTTACTTGACTATCAATATTTCACAGCGTACGAGAAAATTCAGCGACTCTATATACTGATCTGATAATAAATAGAATGTTAAAAAATTAAAAAAATGTATAAAAGTTGATTCATACGTAAACACAAAGTGTTGTCCACTACGTGTATACGTCTGTCCCTTTTTTTGTCCCCTCAGTCTGAATCTCTGTTATAGTTATTCCTTCTACCAAGTGGTCTAGTAATACCACTTAGTCTTCTAGATGGATACCTGCTGCTACTATTGTCATAGTTATTCCTAGATGGATACCTGCTGCTACTATTGTCATAGTTATTCCTTGACCTTTGTTCCCCTGGAACCCTGCTTTGACTATACCCTCTTCTACCATAATTTGATCTAAAACGATTAGGTCTTGGAGCACTATTGAATTTGAAATCTACTTCTATTCCGTATTCTGTGTTTAAATTCTTTAGCGAGTTTGCTGCTATATTTTGTATTTTTCTGAGGGTAAACATGTCGTGTTGTGAAACAAAGGAAAGTGCGGTACCATTTGCTCCTGCTCGTGCTGTTCTCCCTATTCTATGGAAATATGTCTCTACATCATCCGGTATATCATAGTTGATAATATGACTGACAGTAGTAATATCTAATCCTCTTGATGCGACGTCTGTAGCGATAAGAATGTTGAATTTCTTATTTCTAAATCTTGAAAGGGTGTTTTCCCTTTGTCTCTGATTTAAATCTCCATGAATACTATCTACATAAAAGTCGTCGTTTCTTAATTTATACGTCAGATCTCTAGCCCTTTGCTTTGTTGCCGTAAATACAATAATATGACTTTCGTCATTGTTTGAAATAGGTTTCAAAGTGCTAACCAATTGTTGAAATTTGTCCTTTTCGTAAAGCATCAAGTATGATTGATTTATGTTTGCCTGTGAAATTGTCTTTTCAATGCTAATTTGTTTCGGATTATGCATTTGTTCTTTGGCAAGTTGCATAATGGAGTCAGGCATTGTTGCAGAGAAAAGGCAAATTTGCTTTTTTCTGTCGATATAAGATATGATTTCTTTGATATCATCTATAAAACCCATATCTAACATTCTATCTGCTTCATCAAGGACAAGGAAATTAATCTTGCTTAACGTAATAGTTCCTTGATTCATGTGATCCAAGAGTCTTCCTGGGGTTGCAACTACGATATTTACACCTTTATTGAGTATTTTCCTCTGCATTTGGAAATTCTGCCCGCCATAGATTGCAACGGACCTCAGGTTGCTATATTTTACAAGTTGATTTATAGTGCTTGTAATTTGTATAGCCAATTCTCTGGTAGGAACTAAAATTAGTCCTTGTAGAAAATTTTTCGGATTTAACTTACTCAACATAGGTAGTACGAATGCGGCTTTTTTACCAGTTCCTGTATTCGATCTACCAATAACATCTTCTCCTTTTAAAATAAGTGGAATTATTGATTCTTGAATAGGAAATGGTTGTTCGATTCCTGTTTCTTTCAATGCTTTAACTATAGATTTTTCAATACCAAGTTCTTCAAAACTAACCAATTAATATATTCAGCTCAGGATTTCTATATGTGACTGTACTATATAAAAAGCAATGCATTATAATGTTCCAATTTGTGGGTTATTTGATCATTATTTGATCTAAAAGCAACGATTTTATTTAAAAAAAACTATACTAATCAAAAGTTTTGAATAGTTTTAATTTTGTTTTACTAGGGGATACAACAATTGCGAGTGAGTTGGGAAAAAAAGGGACTTCAAGTGATATCACCATCTATGACAGAAAAACTAATGATAAAATCATCTCTTATTGTTTCCCTAATACTTATCCTGAAAAACTTCAGCCTCTTCTACAGTCAATAGCAATGTCTAACTATGCTATCATCAATATCTCCAAACTCGATTCTTTTCTTGGCGAACAGCTTATAGCGATTGATATTTTTGGCATAAAGAATGGTTTTATTATATATGGTTATGAAATCGATGTTGAAAAAGTAAGAAATATCATGAAGAATACTGGCTTATCATCATTTCAAATACTGGATAGTTTAGAACAGTTGAAAAACAGTATAGCTGAAATGAAATCAAAAGCAGAAACAGAAACAGAAACGGATTTAGAAGTTAAAGGAGATGAAAGTCTCCAACCTCCTAAAGCCAGCATTGTAGTGGATCATGTATTTGACGTTAAGGGAGTAGGTACAGTAGTTCTGGGAACCGTGAAACAGGGAGAAATTAAAACTTATGATGAGTTAGTTTTAAACCCATCAAACAAAACTGTGGTTATCAAATCCATTCAAATGCATGATGACCCCGTGAATATCTCGAAGAAAAATTCACGTGTAGGTCTGGCAATTAAGGGGGCATCTGCTAAGGATATTTCTAGAGGAGATGTTATTACATCTCCAGGGTTTGCTAAGATAGCTACAGCTGACTTTCAATTGAAGTTTATCAAGAATCCATACTTTAAGGAAGAAATATCTGAAACACAGAATTATATGATGAGTGTAGGCCTTCAGATCCGGACTGTGAAAATAAAGGTAATGCCTGATTCAATTTTATCGATTTCATTTGAAAAACCACTGGCATTTGTAAAGAAAGATTTGTGCATTTTATTTAAACCGGATTCAAAGGGTATGCGGATTATGGGTCATGGAACCATGGAATGAATTATATCTATTACTTATATGTCCTGTCCTGCCCAAACAAATTGATTCATTTCTTGCATGATTTTTAGGTTACGCTTTAATAATCCGTTTGTCTACAGATAATCATCCCCTGTTATGTCGATGCGAAGTTTTTTCCCTCTAGATTATGTACGTCCTAACCAGGATAATGTACTTGATGAACTTGATCAAGCGATCAAATCTGATTACAAATTCATATTTTTAGAAGCACCAACGGGATTTGGAAAGAGTGCGGTTGCAGTAACACTAGCGCGATTTCTGGGGAGTTCTCATGTCTGCACATCAACTAAGGATCTTCAAACCCAGTATAATAGAGATTTTCCATATCTTTCTGAAGTTAAGGGTAGAAACAATTTTCCATGCATCGTTAAAGAGGATATGGGTATAAGAGAAAATTGTGAATATGGACCTTGCCTGAAGGATGATGATTTTGATTGTCTCTATAAGACTAGAATGAGTGATTATGATGTAAAATCTGAAGGTACCATTTATGAGAACGTGGATATAAACAAATTCGCGTTAAAAAAATATTATGACAAAGCAAAAGAACATTCCCAGCTTGTTAAAATCGAATGGCAGCCTTGTCATTATTATCATCAAAAATGGATTTCAATAAAATCTAGTCATACTATCTATAATTACAAATATTTTCTATCTGATCTCTTTTATTCATCTGGTGTAAACAAAAGAAAGCTATTGATCTTAGATGAAGCTCATACACTAGAATCTGAAGTATCTTCGTTCAAAAATATTGTATTTAGTAAAGAGTCTTTAATCAGGTTCTTTCCAAAAATAAATTTACCTGATAATAAACAGACTGATGTCGAAACATGGATAGATTTTTGTGCAGGATTAAAAGAACAATTTACTAGTTATGTTGAGAAATCCGCAAATATTTTGGGATCAGGTGGCAACAATCAGGAAATGCATATTAGCGAAAAGAATCTTATCGACGCCATCAATTATGAAAAAAATTTGCTTACTTTTTTAGAGGATTTACGTATTAACAAGGAAAATTGGTTAGTTACAAACATTACTAAAAATGAAATAGACAATAAACTTTCAAGAATTAAATTAGAACCACTGGTGGTATCAGATTATTTTACAGACATTTTTGATAAAGGTTCCGTTTCATTGTTGATGAGCGCTACTATCTTAAGTAAAGAAAATCTGTGCAAGGCGGTGGGATTAAAGAACGATGATGTAAAGTTTATAAGAGTTGAAAATTCGGATTTCCCCATCAAAAATAGACCAATATATCTGATGAATGTAGCTTGGCTTAATGCAAGAACCATGACCGAGTCTTTGCCAAATATAGTCAAAGTGCTTGATAATCTTCTTTCTGTACATAAGAATGACAAGGGTATAATTCATACCACGTCATATTCACAAGTTCAGTTTATCAAGAATAACTTGTCCAAGGAAAATTTAACAAGACTCATTGAAACCAATCCAAAGTTTGATAGAAATGAAATGATACTAAAACATACTCAAAGCGCAAAACCCACTGTTCTCATATCTCCATCCATGTTCTTAGGAGTGGACCTTAAGGACGATCTTTCTAGATTTCAAGTAATAGTAAAAGTTCCATATCCTGATTTAACTGATAAGAAAGTCTCGGTACTAAAACAGCGTAATCCAAAGTGGTATGAATGGAATACAATACTTCGACTAATACAAGCATATGGAAGAAGTGTTAGAAATGCTGATGATTATGCTAATACGTATATTCTTGATAGCAGTGTTTCGTTTTTATTAAAAAACGGGAAAGAGATGATTCCCAAATGGTTTTCGGAAGCTATTATTACAAGATAACTGTATAACACATTTTATGATGATTAGCCGTAAAAATGTTCATATCGTTTTGACTTTTATTATGGAGATGTCTTCGTAGTTGACAAATGAGGTTAATCATGACTATTCTTTAAAACCTGTAATACGAATGGGTTCTTATTTTTTTAAGTGGTCTGAAAATGACTACGGTATTTGTCCAAGTGAATCAAGCTTTTTTAAAAATTTTATACGAAAAATGATTCCACAATTAGAATATTGTATGAGTGTCTTGAATTTTGAGCACAAGATTAATTCACAAAAAAACCTGCTTAAAGATAAAAAACACAATATTTGTATAATTGAAAAATACAACTCGAATGTCTCTTTTATTATGTTTATTGATAGTACGGGTTCAACTGTATTTTACCGAGAGGAAAAATTCCGTACTAGATCAAAAGAATTTGAGAATCTCGAGATGAAGGATCATAACAGTTTGGTTTTACAAACGCGCAATAATGGAACGGTGAATCACAATATAGTTTCACTAAAATGGTTACTTGGGGAATTACTATTTGACAGGGTAAAAACTACTAATTAATTTTTTCTGTTATTATTGATTTTAAAATTACAAAAAGAAAAAAAGAGTTTATTGTTGTCCTGCGGCTATGTTACCGTCTTGGAATTGAAGGCCTAAACCTACATTGTTACATCCAGCTATTGTAAATACTCCAGATACACATTGTGCATTCTGTTCATTCTCTTGTTCTTGTTCAATTTCTTGTTCTGAGTCATTGTGTTTTTTGGTTGCAAATGCCATGTTGTCGCCAAAGGTTATTACTGAACCGATAAGAGCTGCTGCAATTAACATCACTGCAAAAAGTCCAACTTTGTGGGTTTTTGTTATGTTACTCATTATAATCAGAATGTATAATTGAAATTAATTATATCATAGTTTGGATACTTGTTACTATCATTTTTATGTGAAATATTGTAGCGTATTTATTTATTAGAAAGTTTATATCTTTTTATTTTAAATTTACTTGCATAAATTAAGGATATCATAATAACAATATATTAATCACCAAATTATGCTTGAAATAAGGGTGGGGTTAAATTATCCATTGCTAGGATTATATGTGCTTGCCTGCTCAATGAAAGATGTTCCTCATTTGTTTCATTCCGGATTTTTGTGAATTTTTTTTTGATTAATTTTAAAAATTTTTGAACAGGAACTTTTAAGAACGAGGTTTTTTAGGATTCTTATGACAAAACTCTAAGGAAACTATACATAAATAATCAGAATATTAAACTATTTGGATAAAGTAATATACAAGAAGTGGATAATGTATTAAAAGTTAGACAAAAAAAAGAGTTTATTGTTGGCCTAAGGCTAAGTTGCCGTCGTTACCTTGAAGTTGTAATCCTACGTTGTTGCAGTTAATTAGTGATATTGTTCCAGTGACACATTGTCCTGATTGTTCATTTGATTGTCCTTGTTCAATTTCTTGTTCTGCATCGTTAGATTTCTTCTTTCCACCTGCATATGCCATGTTGTCGTCAAAGGCTATTACTGAACCGATAAGAGCTGCTGCAATAAACATTGCAAAAAGTCCAACTTTGTGGGTTTTTGTTATGTTACTCATTATAATCAGAATGTATAATTGAAATTAATTATATCATAGTTTGGATACTTGTTACTGCTTTTATTGAATAGTATAATTCTCAAAAATATTTATTGATTATTTTTTTTCAGACAATTTGTACCTTTTCTGGTTGTTTTTCCTGCTTTCATGCTTGGTTTATAGAGGTATTGTAGATGGGGTTAGTCTACCTGTCATTAATCTATAAAATTAAATTATACTAGTTTTATATAGAAAGGTAATGGGCCCGTAGCTCAGCCAGGTAGAGTACCGGACTTTTAACTACTAATAGAAAGAAATCCGGCTGTCTGGGGTTCGAATCCCCACGGGCCCGCTGAGTAATAGGGTTCTTATACCGGATCAACATTAACGAATATAGTCATCAAGGTGATATGATTGCCAGTTAAACTTTCCACAACCGTAAATAATATTCATACCATACCAAACGAAACTAATCAAGTTCTGGTCAGAGAATTTTATGAATTTATGAAATCCTCCGGTACATCGGATAAATATCAAAATAATAACCTCAAAACTATTACAGCTTTTGGAAGGTTTTTGGAACCTTCAGTATCATTCCAAAATATTACTAAGAGAGATCAAATAATAGGTTTTCTTGATACTAAAATTAAGAATTCGCAATTAGATCCTGATAAGAAGTGGATAACGACCTGGAATGACTATCTTGGTAGAATAAAATATTTCTTTAGATGGTTACACAATACTAATAACTCTAGTGGATTATTAAGTTCGAGTCCTACTGATGAGGAAATCTATATTCCAATCAAAGACTGGAAAACGCCATCCTTTTTAAAAGTAGACAAAAAGAAAACCAAACGATTGAGCCCGTATTTGGAAACTGAACTCTGGGAAAAGAGGATATTCTAACTATTGTCAAGTATGATAATTATAAAAGAAATAAGGCTGCTTTAACTCTTCTATGGGATTTAGATGCTCGTCCACATGAGGTAACTCTTTTAAAAATAAAACATATTCGTCTTAAAGAAAAATACGGTGAAGGCGAAATACCATATGAAGCAAAAACTGGAACTGGTCCCTATACTATTAACTTGCTCTTTTCCTTACGTTAGAGATTGGCTTAACGAACATCCATTCAGGAATGAACCAAATGCGAGAATAATATGTAATATGAAGTCAGGTTCTCCAATAACTCCCGAGGCATTATGGACAGTCATGAAACAATTGCAAAAAAGGATCGTCCGGTTGTTAAAAGAAGGATCAATTAAAGATGCTAAAGAAATAGAAAAACTTGAATTTCTTTTAAGGACTAAAAAGTGGAATCCTTATTGTATTAGACATTCTGCAATTACTTCTGATTCCGATTATCTTCCAGAATACGCATTGAAAAAGAAAGTTAGATGGTCTATGAATTCACGCCAAGGATCAAGATATATAAAAACAAGAATGGGTTCATGATATATTAATTCCTAAACCCACCTGTCGCACCCTTAATACCATGCTCTAATATTAAATTACGGATTGACGGCAGTTATTAAGGATTAGTTCATGATATTCGTGTGTAATTACTAAATTCAGTTTTAACATATATCATAGATTCGGACTATACAGGCCTTCGAAGCTAGTTAAGAAAATATATAATGAAACATGGTTCATCATTGACTATTTCCTACCATTAGTATCCCAAAGGACACTATTTCTCCTAATCTAATATAGTCACTAATCGGAAATGGAATCGCAAGGAATAAACCTTGTACTGAATTACTCCCTATAAAAAAAGCTAAAAAAACAATTCCTGTCTTTATGTTCCTTTTTGCTTTTATTTGTTTCTTAAAATTAGAACTATGTACAAGTATAGTACTTTCATTTTTTACATATTTGATTGTAGTATCACCAAATCCGACTATCAATGATTTAAACTTACTAGAAATGCTTAGTAATTCCATTAATATCTACCTCGTATTCTACTACAAATTTGGCAACCAGATCTTTTGAATATATAGAATCATCACTATCTTTTCCAGATTATCAACAAATTTGCTAATTGGACTTGGAACATATCTCAATAGTCGTTGATTGTGTGTTGGAAACAAATTCATTCTTTTCCTTGCCATCCATGTACGAGATATATCTTCTTCCTCCTAGTCCATATTGTAGAACGATATCATGCAATTTGGAAATTTTTCATCGGGATTGAGTATTATGGCATTATAGACATCAGTGGGCATAGTCAACTTATCCCCTTTAACCCAAACTTCTTCCAACGCTGCCTAACGTATCTTTTAAATATTGTAATTTGGAAAAGCAACTGGGATCTAAACTATAAATTTTGGTGTATGCACATATTTCCTAAATAAAACTTAAATAAAAACATATTTTATTAAAATGCCCATAGTCACATTTAATGGATATCAAATGCAAATCTGTATGAATACACAAAATGGACACGTGGAACCGTATAGTTCCACAATTATTCAGGATAGTTCTCTCCAGACCTGTATGATACAGGCTACTTCTAAAGTGTCGTTTAGGGAGTCTCCACCTCAGATTATATTAAATCTGTTGTTCTTAATGTGATGCTGTGACAATTAATGCCATTTAATTAAATTAATACGAATTAACATGGAGATTTTAGTTCTTGGGTATGTAACCCAATTTCAGGTAAATTTAAATAGATCACCAAAATAACAAAAAGTGTTGAAATTCAAATCAAAATCTGAAGCGACAAAAAACTATTACACAATTTTATTCATATCTGGATTGGTTGTTTCTTTACTATACCCAGTTGACACGATTTTTGCAAAAAGTCCATATCAGTCTGGTTATGATCATGGTTGTGATGATGCAAAAATACCGGATTCCGAAAAAAGTGAACGATATATTGAACAACCTGAAAAAGGACGAGATTTCCACACTCCCGAATTTCTAGATGGATATGATAGTGGATTCGATTCATGTAAAAGCAAAGTAGATCCAAAGGAAATTGAGTCAGGTAAGGTGATTCCAATAATTACTACAATTAACCATAAAAATTCGGGTACTGCTAAATATTGTATAACCGGATCATTTGAAGAACAATGCGCGGAATTTGATCTATCTAAATCTGCAAATCCCCTCACAGATCAAATAGGGTTAAATTTTGAGATAGGTGAGAATTTTGTTTACTGTTATGAATTGAAAGAAAAACCTTTAACACAGCAGTGTCAAACGAAAAACAAAATTTCTGAAAACGATAATTACAAATCATTCATAATCAATTTACCGGCTTTAGGATCACTTGAAGATAAGGCCAAAGGCACTGATTCACCTAAGAAAAGTCCAGGTAAGGATGATAGTGCAAAGACCAGCCCACCAGCATCAAAGCAAAAAGAGGTTATAAAATATACATGTACTCCACCAATTCCAGTAGCCATCGCCGGAATTCCAGGAGTGATAAAGTATTGTATTCATGCATGGGTTAATCCAGTAGAAATTCAATATCAGGTATGGTATGATGGTATGAAAGTTGAAGAAAAACGGATAAAGGAAAATGGACCAAATAAGGTATTTACCACTAACTTAGGAATTGGAAGAGTGAATGCATTCATTGAATATGATTCCAAAAATCAAAAGGTCACAGGATATGCAGAGACTTGTCTGGAAGAAATGACGAAAGGAATCAGTATGAAATATCCCCTAGGAAAGTGGGAATTAGTATGCAAAAAAACTAATCCCATAACAATAGGAAGTTGGTAAATACAAAAAATCCAATCAACTTTTTTGGTGCAGTGATAAACCTCTTTTTATTTACCTTCATCTGATATTTAATCATTAGATGAATTATGTTATTTTATCATGCAAATAAGTCACCGAATATAAACATTCATCATCATATTAACAATTCTATGTGATCACAGTTTTAGTCAAATTTATAACTAATCAATATGATGCTAATTAGACTTCTAGCATATTTTGGAAGATTTAGTGTGGGCTTGCTCCGCATTTATAACATGAAGGATTACAGCCAGTATACATCCATATGACACTACCCAATTAAAGTTCTTGATCTGATTAAGTATAGAGATCACAATCAAATCCTGGAAATTCTAGATCATTCTTGATGTCATTATCATAAAGTTCGTTTCAAAGTTTAAGATATTTTATCGCTATATCTAGTGTAGTAACTTATAGATCATAAAACTCCTAATATATATCGTCAATTTCCTCCGTAAATTGTGATAACTCGTTCTATAGATTCATTGAGACTACCTTTACTTAACTGGGGAATGTATATTAATTCCCCACTCTTCCAAAAACCATTAATCTTTAACCAATATTTCTCTGATAATATATTGTTGGATCTATCATACAATAGGGGAACAGAGAGAAGTTCGACAAGTTCTCGTTTTTCTCTCAGAATTTTCAGTGCATTTCGGACAGTAGGATTAAAGGGATTAATATTATATAATTCGCTATTTATGTAATGTGCACGAATTATCATTTCAAAATCCTTGATTTCCTTTAAATAATTTGAAATAGGCTCTCTTTCGTCATAATTTATCAATTTTATGCCCGAAACCTCACCTAAATTGAATTGTAATGGAGACATAAAATAATTTGAAATAGGTTCAGATACTCTCAAGACTAAAGGATTGGGATAGTGTGAATCATTTTTGATTGTAGATTGTTCCAAATCATAGGTCTTATTTTTTTCGATTATGAATACGATCTTACCACCAGATAAGAATTTGTTAAAAATTTTTTCTCGGATTGGGATCAATTTGTGAATTCCGAGTGATTTACTTACTTTGTAATTAAACGAAGGTAGACTTACCAATAATATGTCCGGGTCTGATAAAATTGGAACATCTTCAGTCCACCTGATTGATTTTTCAACATTTTTACTCATACCCCCTAAAAGCCAAATGACCGGTTTTGTTTTCATATTTAATCCTTTTTATTAGTTACAAGTATTGGGTTATGAACGTTTATTACTCAATCCCTGCAATACTTTACTTGTACCATTGGGTGTAACCTTGAATTTGTTAGCAGTTATGTGTCTGATATAACCCTCTTCAAGTAGAAGGTATTTGACCTGGTTTATAATATGGTAACCATAACCATTTAGAATAGGAAGTTCCACTCCGTTATCTGCTTCACTTTGTTTTTCAAGGACATTGGCTAATACATCAAATGATAAATTCTGTAATTCATTATAATAAAGTAACCCAAAATATTCGGGACTATAAGAAGTCTTAGAAATATCATAAGTATAATAAAATACCATTAGATTT
>JARFXS010000011.1 GCA_029194465.1 Candidatus Nitrosocosmicus sp. | reverse complement strand
ATATTATCTTTATCAAATTTCATGACTTGCTTTCCGATTCCTTTTGTTAGTTTATCTACGTTAGAAGACAACTTTTTTGTCCTTTTATGTAAAGATTTGTCATCAAACTGTATATCAATTATTGGTAAATTAACAGATTCTATTTTTTGAATTATACTATTTGATTTTGACAATAGATTTTGTTTTCTCACTTTAAGTATGTTTTCAAAATTCTTTATATGATTTTGGTCCACATTTGATCCTTTTTTATTTAAGATCTCCTTGTCGATCAGATCATATGCTCTTAGCTTTCTCTCAATTTTTAACAATGATTTAGAGATCCGTCTCATTGTTCTCAGGTCTTTTTGATTTCTAATCTTCTTAGGAAAAACCGACATGTTATATTCCAATTTCTTTATATCGTGATTTAATTCGAAAAAATCTTTCTCTGTATTGGTTTTTAAATATAAACTACTTTTACTCTTTATATCTACAAAATTCTTTTGAAAATTTTCCATATAAGGTTGAATCAGTTTTGAGGATGATATAGTAGATTTGCTCCCCATCGTTCTAAGAGAACGATACTTATATTTATACATTATAGTTAATATAGATCTATATAGTTCTACTATTTTTATATAAAAACACAATTAAAAACGTTGAAAATCATTATAGACAAGAAAATGATGATACAGTACCACCATACAACGTCTTGAATTGAGAGACCAATAAATACTAGATGCATGTTCCTCAGCTACATGTTTGTAAATTACTTGTAAAGAAAAATAGATATGAGTAGTGATCCTGTAGACATATAGATTTAATTTGTATGATGCTATTGACCTCTTATATTTGATATTGTTACCACATAAGCCTCATTTCATCATATCGAAGAAGCGTGGCTTGATCCGTCTATCCTGTAAAATGATTTGAGTAAGGTCTATCGATTCACCAAAAAGGGTAGAATAAGTTTACTCCAATACCTAATCAGAGAAGGAAATGATGAGATTTCATTGCACATCGTAGAAAAACAACGAATTATTCCTTCCTAAGAAACCAGATGTATTTAAGTAGATTGAAATGAAATCAAGTGCCATCTTTATTGTCTACGGACATTATATTGAAGCACCATAATAATGTCAAAAGTTAATTGTAATTAGACGAGAAAAAATGAAAAAATGACTGACGGATTAAGGTTAAAGATATCCGAAATCCTAAATGAAAGTTATATAGATATTCATGGACATGAAATAACATTTGAAAAACAGGAAAATTCGAATACACATCAGTATATAACATTAATTGTAACAGAAAATATATTATTGATTTGTCACCAGCTACAGTATCAGTAAAGGAGCATATTATCCCTAGAGAAGATAGCGTAGTGTACAGTGATAATTATTATTCAAGTATTGATCAAAAAAACGTAAAACACAAATTTGTAATTAATTTATGAGAACATAAATCTCTTATCATCAATTCGACAAGATTGGAACTATGAAGAGAAGTTACAATGAACAGTGTAGTCCTTTTACTATTTCATATTTGTATAATTAATGAATATGATAATGGATATATCAACCTTGAGGAAATTTATGAAATCCATACTCAATAAAACTTTAGCATGATGTAAAACTTTTTGTATATTACATAGATTATTTCTGTTCTTTTAAAAGTAAAGAAATTAGCCGTAAATATACTCAATAGCAATTGGTCCATTGAAATTATTCTGTTTTAATCTTTGCAATAATCTCTCAAGGTCAATGTCATTGTCTAGATGCACTTCATCCTTTATTGCAATAAATTGATTCTTATAGTTTCTCTTAAAACCTTCATAATTGGAATAAAGCCATTTGTAATTATCTTTTAATTCTCTTAATTTATCAAGTTCAAAGTCCATAAACATTTGTGGATTCATGATCAAAGATAGTTTCCATTTCATATAGTCATGTTGTATATAGTCTATATCAATATCAATATTTTACATATCTGATCTATTGAAACTATGGGTTAAAAAAGAAATACAACCTTAATTATGCATAGTTAACTTTTAGTGAATGTTTCAATTGCTCTTACGGGCACAAATCCACGTGGGATCGAGATCTTCTTGTAAATTTAGTTCTTGCGTACTAATATGATTTGCTACTAATATGATCGAGTATCTGTTCTAGAAGTTAATTTTATCTGCAATAGAATAAGTAAGTTTAGTTTCCCTTTCAGATCATGTTTTTAGAATAAAGGTTGTAAAATTCGGTAAAAACTATAATAATTAAGATATTTATTATGAGGGTAGATTACATAACAAGTATGGTTGTGAATAGTAATAGCAATAAAAAAAATGTGAAAGTAATAAAATAAAAAAGGATCAGTTGATGCTATAAAAAGACAATAAAAAAATGTAGAAAGTAATAAAATAAAAAAGGATCAGTTGATGCTATAAAAAAGGACAGTATAAGCCTATCAAGTTCTATTTTAACAGATTCAGAAAATAAAGAAAAAGAACAGCTCTCATATTATGAAAAACAAGTCCTAAAGGAATTAAGGTATTAAAAAAGCATCCAAGAACATCCTCAAAAGTATAAAGAAATTCAGTAGTTAAGTTTAAAGATGATTTGGATACCCGCTCATCATCTTCAAAAAAAACTACAAATAAATGAGTTACTTAATTTGATTTATGATAAAAATCACCAGCCAGACGTTGTAAATACTACATTTTAAACGCCCTACTTAACATTATTAATTCTGGTCCAGTAGTCAGATTCCCTACAATCAAAGACCGTGTATTCCAAACAATGCCCGATGATAGATATGGAATACCGCCATTGATGGTTAAAGGCTCTACTTCTACCTTTAAAACTGATGAAATGGTTTCAACCTCTTTCTCTGTGGCCTTTGGATGTACCGCTGCGCCATCATTTGTTGATACAATCATCGAACCAGTTTGATTGAAATCAGCAACAGACATGGTATGAGTTTCTATTCCTAAAACATCACATATTTGTTTATCAAACTCATTCTTAAATAACGGAGACACTATTGCTCCTCTATCATTAGTGGATATTAGATTGCCTATAGCCGTAAATTTTGATTCTAGTTTGGACACATTCAATCCGGTTACATGTTTTAGATGTAGCACCTCATCCTCTGATGCTGTTGAAGGCAGCAGCATCCCATTATTATTTAAGACCACCATAGGACCAATTATTCTATTTCCTGCTATAGAAACAAAAATTGGATCCACTTCTAAAATATCCGTTATTTTCTTTAACTTTGTCTCAGCATAACCATGTGGAAGTAATACTATTTTATCGTTAGATTTTGCAAATATACCTACATTAGGACTTTTATACAAGTCATACCTGAAAATACCCAAATAATTTAGAACATAGGTAGATTATCATATGAACCTATTGATTAAAGTTTAATATAATAATAAATAGAAATGTAAAAAATACTAATTATAATATGGTAATAGAATTTAGTATGTCTATTAATAAAATCAACATTATAATTTTCGCATTACCATGTGTATTGCTCTTGTTCTTGTCTAGTTGGTTTGGCCACAATAGCCTGATAGACACCACTCAAGGTCTTCCTCTGTTTTCGGTAAACAAAGCATTCGCTCAAGAAACCACTTGGTCAAATTATGCAACCAACGATAGCACATTGGACATAACGTATCCCACAAATTGGGAGATTGTTGAAGACAAAAAGAATGATGACGAAAATCAAACTAACAACATAATAGTATTTCTATCACCAAAAGAAAATCCTGAAGATCTCTTTCAAGAAAACATTGTCGTAAACGTTTTGATGCCAAAAAATAACTTTACAATTAACGAAAGCATCAATACGCAAGATATAGTTCAGAAACTTGTAAATCAGAACCAAGGATTTAGAATTGACAACATATCCACTATACATATTGATAGCATAAACAAAACAGCTGAAAGCATAACATACAGTTTTGAAAATGCAGGTTTCTTGTTTAAAACTAAACAGGTTTTTTTGACTATTAACAATAATATCTACATTTTTTCCCTTTTAGCTGAGCAAAAGGAATTTGACAAATACGCATTAATTTTTGACAAGATGCTCATGAACATTCATTTGTCAATCTAAAAAAGGGTGTTTACTAGTTTGTAATCTTGTCTAAACCAGTATAAATTTGTGTGTCAAGAATGTTTGTAAAACTAGCAGTCAAAACATCAGTCATTTTTGAAGTGCCTTGATTTGACCAAACAATAGAGGTATGATATTGATTTGAACCAGAAGTGGTATCAACATTTTTGTGCAGAAATAGGATGTAAAGATACAGAATTTTCATCAACATTAGTAGCAGCAGCAGCCATACTATTCTGTGGAAACGTCAAACTACTAACAACAATAATCGTCGACAGTATGATTAAAAGAGTCAATTTTGATGTAATTATTTTCATATCTTAAAAAATAGTAGTTATATATCTTATAAGAAACTCTTCAATCGTTACAGTAATAAATCTAATTAGATTTACCCTTTGTAAAATCAACTATTTTTTATTCTATAGTATTTTATCTGAAAGTTTTTATATCATACTTTCGGTTTCACAGAAAACCTTATTTTTATCCTCATATTTCTTGATATGATTTCCCATTCTAGAGTTTTGGAAATTTCATCTAATCCATTTACCAAATAACTTTTTAATGTAGGATCAATGTCAAAATCAAAGACTTTAGAATTTATCTTAATTTGTTGTTGCGGTAAGTCTATTTCAAAGTTTTCGTTTGTTTTTGGAGGAAAAGAAATCTTCAATCGTATTCTTGTCCATTTTGATGACCAAAACACCATTTTTAGAACAATTATTGTAAAAAATATCTGCAAAGATACCCCAAGGATTACTTTTGAAGCCATAATCCTTAAGTGCCCATACCGCATGTTCTCTTGAGCTTCCTATACCAAAATTTTCACGTGTTAACAGAATCTGTCTTCCACTAAATAGGGGTGAGTTTAACACAAAATCCATTAATGGTTTACCTTGTTTATCATAGCGCCAATTAAAAAATAAATATTCACCGTACCCAGTTTTGCCCAAAAGTTTTAAGAATTGTTTTGGAATAATCTGATCTGTATCAATATTCGCAATATCAAGCGGGACTACCTTACTTGTCAAATTCTTAAAAGGTTCCATAAATACACCTGTAATTTTTATCTGTAATAAATCAAACTTAAACCCATTCTCTCACATCAACAAACTTTCCGGCTATTGCAGCAGCCGCAGCCATTAAAGGACTAACAAGATGAGTACGTCCCCCTGTACCTTGGCGTCCTTCGAAATTTCTATTGGAAGTACTAGCACATCTTTCACCGGCTTGAAGTATATCAGGATTCATACCTAAACACATACTACAACCAGGCTCTCTCCATTCAAAGCCAGCATTGATAAAAATTTTATCCAATCCCAATTTTTCGGCAGCAATTTTTACCTGTTGTGATCCCGGAACGACCATTGCTTTAACACTAGAGGATACTTTTTTTCCTTTCACTGCATTAGAAGCTTCGATTAAATCTTCTAACCTTGCATTTGTGCAAGAACCGATAAAAACTCGATCCACTGAAATATCAGTAATTGGTAAACCCGGTTTTAAATTCATGTATTCGAGGGCCTTTATAGCAGATTTTTTTTCATCATCATTTCCTTTAGAATATTCATCAGGAGAAGGAATTGCAGAGTCCACATCGGTAGTCATAGCTGGATTAGTACCCCAAGTAACCTGAGGTGCAAGATTGTCGATATCAATAGAGAAAGTTTTATCGTATTGCGCTCCGTTATCAGATCGGAGATTCTTCCAATCGTCTATTTGTTGATCAAATAATTCATTTTTGGGAGTATAGACTCTTCCCCTTAAATATTCAAAAGTAACATCATCTGGAGCAACAAGACCCGCTCGAGCACCTGCTTCGATAGACATATTACAAATAGTCATGCGTTTTTCCATTGTAAGGGATGAAATGTAGTTTCCCTTATATTCAATCACTGATCCTGAACCTCCAGATGTACCTATTTTTCTAATAATGTTTAATATAACATCTTTAGATGTTACAGCCTGGTTTTGCTTTAAACCGCCATTCAAAACTATTTCAAAATTTTTTGACTTTTTCATCCACAGACATTGGGTCGCTAATACATGTTCTACTTCACTGGTACCTATACCAAAAGCTAGGGATCCGAATGCCCCGTGAGTGGAAGTATGGCTATCACCACAGACAATCGTACTACCAGGAAGTGTCAATCCTAATTCTGGACCGATTACGTGAACTATCCCTTGATACTTATCATGAATATCAAAAAGTTTTATTCCAAATTCTTTACAATTATTTTCCAATGCTTTTATTTGTAATGATGAGATTTGATCCACAATGGGCAAGGACCTGTTAGTAGTGGGAACGTTATGATCCACTGTAGCAAAAGTAAGATCTGGTCTTCTAACTTTTCTCTCGTTAATCCTAAGGCCATCAAAAGCTTGAGGTGAAGTTACTTCATGCACATAATGCCTATCAATATATAAAAGCGACAAATTACTACTTTCATCAGAATATACTACGTGATTATCCCAAATCTTGTCGTATAGAGTTTGTGCCAACTATAATATATAATAACAAAACGACTATAATAATTATTTTATAGTTAATTGCGAATTAACAATGCTTAAATGTAGTCTTTTATCATTTGATATAAATGCACGTTAATGATGATCGATATCCTCAACAAATTTTAGATCAAATTAAAAAAGGAACAACTACTTGTGCTCTTACCTGTAGTGATGGTGTAGTATTAGCTGCAGATACAAGAGCAAGTGCAGGATTATTTATTGCAGATAGGCATGTAATGAAAATTCAAAAAGTTGATAATCATTTAGGTATGACAATTGCAGGTGGTGTTGCAGATGCCCAAAATCTAGTTGATACAATGAGATACAACTCAAATATATACAGATTATCTAAAAAAGAGCCCATCCCAGTCAGTTCTGCTGCAAGGTTATGTTCTAACATTCTATTTAATCAAAGATATTTTCCATTTTATGTTCAAATTATCATGGGAGGATTTGATTTTCGTCAGCAAAAAGGACAAATTTATAATATAGATCTATTTGGTTCGATGACTACAGAAAGCTTCATTTCAACTGGGAGTGGGTCTCCTGTTGCATATGGATATTTAGAGTCGGAATTTAAGGAAGGAATGAGTGTAAATGAAGCATATAAAGTAGCAATTCAAGCCATTGCCGCAGCAATTAGAAGAAATGCAGGTACTGGAGACAGTATAAATGCAGGGATAATAGATAAAAATGGATATACAGAATTATCCAAAGAAATTAAAGATAGCGTCGGCGCTAAATTTTAATCATTTTTATCATCACATAGTCATAAACTAAAAATCCAAATCATCTTTAAATTTATTCGAACTCAGTCTATAACTCAATCTAATTTATAACCAACAAAATCTTCAATTATTACTTCTGTTTCCTTTGGGAGTTCAATAACAGGAAGCAGTTTTTTGATAAACCTATTTGCAATTATGTGAATTGATTCAAAAGTATTATTTTTTAGGAAGGTGTTTAATAATTTCAGAAATTCAGTATAACTTTTAGGATCATATTCGTCAAAATGTTTTGTAAATATATTATGTGATGTGGGATAAATATCCGATATTTCAACCGGAATCAAGCCAAAAAAAGGATTATAAAGACAAATTGAAGCGTCAGTAAAAGTACTGGAAAGTTTTCGCAATACAGAGGAGGAATAGAAGGGCCTTATCCCCTGATCTGGATATAATAGTAGGATATTATTATTTGGGGATTTGTAGTTATTAATTAGCATGTTGCGATAATTTTTTAGTTCCGGTCTAAACTGATCTATTGGTTCAAACAAATAGATTGCTTTTTGCTTAAAGACGGGAGTATTTTGTTGAATATATTCAAAATTCTTAATTGTGTGAATTGCATCCATTAATTTGGGATGAGATCTTGCTTTTTGTAGCACGTATTCCCAAAGCCTACCATCGTAAATTGATTGCTTTACTGCAGACATCTCCTGTTTTAGAACATACAAATTGTGTTTAGCGAGATTAATAATTCTGGTTTGAGGGATTTCATCGATCAATTCCTTGACTGAATGATCGGAACAAACAGGGCAGCAGCATGGTAAATATGAAAGATCTTCTAACCTCAGTGTACCTGATGAGCTCATGTAGCGATTGGCTTTTGCATACAAAATATACGATGCAGAGTCAAATGTATCACAACCTAATGCAACAGCAAGAGGTATTGTTAATGGATGACCTGCACCAAATAAATGGATAGGTTTGTTTGGTACGGATAATTTGGTAGCTTCTATAAGTCGAGCGAGTGTAGAAAACTCATAAGCTTCCATCAGTTCAACCGGGCTACCAATTGCAAAAAATGAAAAGCCTTTTTTATCTAAGAGTGAGGCGGAATACCGCACGAGATCAAAATGCTCAGCTCCCTGAATTGTTCCAGTCCATATTTCACCCTTTGATGATAAAATATCATTATTCTTATCAGTTCGATTTTTTCTTATGATATCGATTGTTTCATCTATATTTGAAATAGTTTCATCTACATAGGATTTTGCCGTATTATAGGGCAAACCATAGCCTGTTGGTTTATCTAATGGAACGGGAATATCACTACCAATATCAAGTTCAAATTGAGCCATTATCGAAGGCGTTACGTTGACTTTACCATATTCTAACACTTGGTAACCTCCTGAATCTGTCATGATGGGTCCATCAAAATCAACGATTTGATGAATTCCCTGCTTTTCGGCCTTTTCACCATAAAATTTCGAAGCGATATAGGCATTTGTTATTATGCATTCAAAGCCAAGACTTTTTAAAAAACTTGGACTGATTTGTTGTTTGACTGGATGAATTACAGGTATAAAGGATGGAGTCTCAAAAGAACCATGAGGAGTGGTTAATTTACCGATCCGAGCAGCTAAATCAGTACATTTCACCTCAAATACCAAAATTAACTCTTGGACTCCCTGAGGAATTCGTCGTAAATCGCTTTTACACGAGTAGCAGACAAACCAGATCCTTCTTCGATTCCAGATTCGGTCACCTTAATTTTATCCATCACAATGATTGCACCTACATCCTCTCGAATCTTTACTAACCCAGGGAATACTCTTGATAGCCTTTCAGCAAGAGCTTTCAAATCAAATGGCCTCTCTAAGAGCTTTACCTCTTTTACAAATAAACCGTTTATCATTAGTTTTTGGATTTGTTGAGAGTCTACATGGTCCAATATTAAATCAAATTTTTCATTTAGACCAGTCAAAACACCAGAATAAGTTTTATTATCTGAGGTCTCAATTGAAACTTTTTTTCCTAAAAATTGTACACTTTCTTCAGCAAATCTTCTTGAAATTAAAGCAGCCATTATCCAAGAGGATAATGTCTTAAGGTATATATATATGAAATCAGTTCAGACTAGATTTATTTCAAAAATTTCAACATATCTGGATCATTTTGGATAAGTGGCAACCAATCAATGTTTCCAAAAGATCTTTTCTTCTCATCTTCATACATATGAACAATCTTTTGAGCCGACAAGGACGGTAAAATACTAGTTGCGATCTCTAATTCAGAAAGTTTAGAAAAGTCAAAGTTTTTTAATGCATCATATGATATTATACCCAAGATCTCAGCAACCATATTGTCGTTAATTTTAGTTTGTGAATAAGATCTTTCTTCATATATTTTTCTTAGTTCGTATGGAGACCTTCTTAATATTACCGCAAGGTCTACTAACAGTGGATCTATTACATAAGGCGCAAGATGTCCAACAATTATACTATCTTGATACTCTTTCTTAGAAAGCAACAAACTCAAAAAGTCAAATGACTTTTGAACGTCTACATCATGATTGCCTCTTTGGGAAGAAATTAAAAGATTTTCAGATAAAATTATCTTATTTATATCAACTATTGGTACTTTATCAAACAAAGATGAAAGGATGATAGCGATGGAGTGTTTACCAACACCAGGTGTTCCAGAAAGTACTATTTTCAAAATACTATTACCATTATCTCATATTCTTAGTTTTCCCAATCTAAAGTATGAATCAATAAAATTAAGAATATGCATTGAAGAAATTATTGAGGTAATCATTAAGATCATCTCTTAATTTTATTACTTTTGTCCTTTTATCACCATCTAGATTTGTATGGAGTAATACATCTAAACCCTCAACCAAGTATTGGATATTTGAGAATGTAAGCAGAGTTTTTTGATTTCTGTCAGTATTTTCTTCCACGTCGATAATGTTATTTCGGAATTGTTAAAGTTTATGGTTTATTTGTTTTGAAAAACGAACATAGATCACCTGTCAGATCGAGAGAAAAGATTACCTTAATAAGAACACATCACTAGTTTTATCATATAGAAAAATCTATTCAAACTTTAATATATATATAAATATCAAATTTAATCATGATAAAAAGGCTTGGTATTATTTTCAGGACTATTAATACTGTTATTATTATCAAACATAGGTTATAATGCAAACATCCAAGTATTAGCACAGCAAAATACTACTTCAAGAAGCATTAAAACACATCTGTTCCATTGCTTCTGACACAGTATCAAATATTACAAAGCTTTTGTCATTATGGAGTAAAGATAATTTCTCCAGATAAGGGAGATCTAGTCCCATTAAATTCAAACAATTCACTAGTAATTAAAGGAGTTTTCAAAGGATAATGTAACATCAGATTGTGATGTTTCTGTTATCATTAATAATGTAAAACCCTATCAAAATGTGAAGCCTACAGGCAGTCAAGGAGATGATTATTCTAACTGGCAATACGCAGTATCTAGTAATTATACAAACATCAATGAGGGGAAGCAACAAAAATAACATCAAAGATTCTCTGTTTAGATGGTCCTCAATCACTACAAGCCTATTACTCTGTAAATGTTACAGCTTCTAACTTTACACAGGCTCAGTTATCCAGCTACAACACGATGCTCGAGTCTTCAAATTCAACAAATACTGGTAATGTGAGTCAGGCATCAGGCGGATTACAGCCTTTTGCACAAATCCAACAATTCAATCAGGATACAGGAAATGGCCCAATCTGCTGTAAGATAGCAGGAAGTAGTCCAGGACTGGTGAGTGCCTCTACTACTGGTACAGACGTCCCAATAGCCGATACTACAGATACTGCTACCACTAATGATGATGAGGATATTGAGGAGGATAATAATGATGACAACAGTAACAGGAATGACGAGGATAATAATGATGACAACAGTAACAGGAATGATGACAACAATAATGATGACAACAATAATGATGACAACAATAATGATGACAACAATAATGACAATGACGACGGCGGCAGTATAATGGACTCTGTAGAAGACACTATAAGAGACAGTGGAATAGACTTTAGTTTTGATTAATAGTAATTATTATTGCTTTTAATCAATTCATTTTAAATTTTATTATTTCAATATTAACAAATTTAGTAAGTTCATGTGTAACAACTTCCACAAGACTCCTAAATTATCTAGTTATCCAAAATATTTGTTAAATCAAGGAAAAAATCTCACACGTTTGTACCTGTCCATGTTGAAATAATACTCTTAATTTTTTCCTTGTATGCTTTTTCGGTGAATATTCGATATTTTTTGTGGGGGTAAAACTGTCTTATAAAATCGAGATCCAACGGTTCTAATTTTTTAGATTTAGTATTATAAAACATTAGTCTTTTCAATGTGGTTTCATCAACAGGTGGTTTTGTCACCTTCTTACTCGTAATATTGATCACCAACACTACCCCATCATCAGGCAACCCTGCTTCCTTTTTAATTTCATCTTGTAATCCCTTTGATCCTTTTGAATCCATAATCCTTGTAACCCTGTTATTATCACTCAAATCAAATTCGTGAACGAGTGAGAAAATATTTCTATCCAAATAATCATCTACAAGATTCCTTGTTTTTTCATTTTCTACTTTGGTTAATTCATGTATCAAGACATCATCAGATAATTCTAGTATGAATTCCATCTCTGGATTGGCTAGTTTCTGAAAGGCCGAGTTGGTTTCTTTTGCAGCCTCCTTCATTAAATAAGATAAATGGACGTCAGCACCTTGGGATATTTTATGCAAGTAAATTGACCTGTGCATTTGGGCATAGGCCTCAAAGAATCTCATTGCTGCTTCTCGGGCTTGGGTCGAAACAGTTACAATTCTATCTTCTTTTAAAAAGTATAAATTTTGAACAATTCTCCCCACATCTACAAAACCATACTCTTTTGCCCCAGTTCGATTAGAATCCAATATCAGATAATTAAATCGGTCAACATTGTACGGATCTTCCTTTATAAGATAGTTCAAATACCAATTCGACTCCAAAAAGGTATCCATCTTTGCAATAATCTCTTCACTGACTATCCTTTCTAGAATTCTTTTTGTATTTTCAATAATTTTAAAAGTAGGGGATAGATCGCATAATAACGCCATTATTTCATAAGACTCTACCTTGTTTTCAGAGGATTCTGTAATCAAATTGGTGAATTTCTTGTATATTATCTCTAAACTCAAGTATTCATGTTTCCAATCTAAGGACGGGTTGACTAGTTTTAGAAATTCTTCAAATGTATGAGAAAAGGGAGCGTGCCCTATGTCATGTAATAGCGCTGCCAGTCTTGTTAGTTGAATTTGTTTTTTGATCTCGGCTTTGCAGTTTATTGAATCCATCAAGTCGATTATGGATGTAGAATTGATCTTGTTATTGGAATTCAGAATAATATGTGTGGAAGCCTCACCAGCTATATGCATGGCACCCAAAGAGTGTTCAAATCTTGAATGAGACGCCCCTGGAAAAGCCATAAAGAGATTGGAGCTTTGTTTTATTCTTCGGAGCCGTTGAAAATAACTTGTATTGATTATGTTTTTCTCGATATCTGTAATTCCAACATATCCATATTCAGGAAGCCTTATACTGCTGGTGAAGTTTAAGAAGGGATGATATACTGGCAATATGCTTAATGATTAGGCAATTTTTAAAAACTCTATCATTTCATATCTTTTGCAATGTATTTTGTATTAAAGATAGAGGCTAAAAATATATCAAAATGGTCTTTACTTCAGAATACATGAGCATTCCTGGTTTACTAAGATAAATCTTTCCGTTCTAATTTGTCATCATCAAAATCCTGTTATCATCAAACTATGTCCGATTAATGGTTCAACATCTACGTATTTTCATAATTCAAATGAATAAGATTCTCAAAGAAAATTGAATTTTGACGGAAATGACTATATAATTGACGGAAATGACGAAAGTATAAATCAATATTACCTCGAACAAAATTAATTGATCAGTAGTCAGGTTGAAGAATCAATCATACAAAATTACATACATGGGCATTCTAGAGATGAAATAGCAGAAGAAATCATGCAGCACCAGGAACGGTGTCCAATAAAATCAATGAATGGAAGAAAAACTTGGAGCCCTGGATATTGAAGAATTAAGGCGATTTTCTTGTAAACATGAGAAAGTCAGGAATGACCATAAAACAGTGCTCTAAAGGTTTCAGATTCTTACTATTGAAAGGATTAGGATAGCAATTGAAAACGATGATATTGATTCTGATCTAAATAGTTTATCTTATTTTGTCAATGAAATATATAAAAAATGTGAAGAGGTGGGAATAACTCCTAATGTCGTTACTGCATGGATAGATGACCTACTTTATTTCTCGACTGAGAATTATGGATACTTGTATGAAAGTAGTAAAAATCATATCCAAAGGCCATCAAATGAAAATCAAAATAGTGAAAAAAGAGCTTTGACATTTGTTTCTGTGATTTCAGATTTTGTTGAACAAAAGAAGAGGAAACTCGTGGATCTGTTTGAGAAGGAAAAAAAGATACGAAAAGAAATCAAAGTTTATGAATTACAAAAGACAGACCTGATAGGAAATATTGAGAAATTAGAGCTACAAAGACGTCCTATTATCGGACTTCACAATACATTCATAAAACTTGATAAAATATTACGCGAAGATTGTGGAATCGATTTAAAAAAAGATATTGAGGCATTCACCAAATTATTTAGCGATTTTAAAGAAAATGGATATGATGTTACTAAGATAGTAACAGAATACGATAAGGCCGTAAAGCTAAGGTGGGATATAGCACAGAACGAAAAGCAGATTGAGGCATATCAAAAACAGTTAACTGACTTAGCGAATGAAATTCGTGCACGTCAGTCTATTTTAAATATTAATAGGAAAAATTGGGATACCTATCAAAAATTAGAGACAATGAAATTTGGAATTGACGAACTTCAGCAACTATGGTTAACGGTTTCAGAAATTGTAAAAAATAAAGGTTACCCTTTGAAGGATTTTGATATGAGGGAAAATCCTGTTGCTTTTTTTATCAAAGATGTTGAGGATAATTACTATAACAAACTCAAATTTGAAGACAGAGTCAAGGAAAAAAGAAAAGAATTAGAAACGTTAAATACACAACTAAATCTAAACAGACAAGTTCTCTCCATACAGCCGGTCATAGGATCTTTGCTTCTTTCCCTCTACAAAAAAGGTATTACTGAACAAGAGCTTATAGATATGAATCAGTTGTTTCAAGATTACCTGTTAGAAACAACAACGACCGACAATAATAGGGATAACAAAAATGATTCAAACGCTAGTGTTAATAATACTCTCGATAAAAGCAGAGGCTACCAAACCTTCATAGACGAGTTAAAAAAATATGGTGGAATCAAAGCTGCAATTAAACACCAAAGCCGCCTCCTTGATGAAATAAAAAATAAAAATTCAGATTTGATTGAGCAGAGGAAAACCTTGTTAGCATTATGTCAAAATGCTATTATTCTAATTAATATGTTAAATAACTACTATTTCTATTATAAAGGATTTTTTGATTATCATAAAAAGAATGGTGTAAGTATTGTGGCTGATCGGATTTCAATACCTATTATTATTTTAGTACAGAATGTCCCAAAAGAAGATAAGAATAGTAAAGAAAAAGACACAAAGAGTGGTGATACTACGATGTCTTCAAATGATAACAACACCAAAGATAAAGATAAAGATTAGACTATTCCTTTAATTTCCCTCTCTTTGAACTTGTTTCTTCTTCCAAATCATCTACACCTTTCTCAGTCACAGTAAATTTAGTGTCAGAATATGGATGATATGGAGAGTCGATCATCTTGGCGGTTCGATTTTCACCTGACTTTCTCAGATAAATTCTATACGTTGAGGCATGGCCTAATACATTTCCTCCTGCAGCTTTTGTAGGATCTCCAAAAAAGGTATCTGGTGAAGATTGAACCTGGTTGGTTATAACCACAGAAATATTATAAATCTCAGCAAGTCTAATGATTTTGTGCAACATAGAGTTAAGTCGCTGCTGTCTATCGGCGAGCGTGCCTCTTCCTGCAAATTCTGCCCTGTGCAAAGATATAATGCTGTCTATGATAACAAGCCTGGCTTTAAAATCATTGATATATTTTCCAAGATCCTTTATGATTAATTCAAGATGAGAGCTGTTGTAAACCTTACAAACTGCGATACTCTTTAAAACGCGAGTTGGATCAAGTCCTCTAGACACAGCTATTTGATCTACTCTTTCAGGTCTGAATGTTCCTTCTGTATCAATATATATGGAACCACTTCCAAATCCACCATTCTCGACTGGCTGACTAGCCGTCACACATAGAGTATGACAGACTTGAGACTTGCCAGAACCAAATTCACCATAAAATTCAGTAATAGCTTGGGTCTCTATACCCCCCAAAAGAAGTTTATCCAGAGCATTTGAACCAGTTACACATCGCAACAATGACTTTCTTTTTTCTAATGCAACATCTGCAGTAACGAATTCCTTATCCAAAAGATTAGAATCTCGTAAAAGTTGTTGAGCAGCAATAATGAACGCTGCTGCACTTTCTTTTGAAGAGTTGATCTCAACAGAAAGTTCTTCCGAACTTGTGACTGCAAGGTCCATCACAGTCAGTACACCGGCATCACGTAATTTTTTGGCGGTAGTTGGACCAATACCTGGAATATCTTGTATATCCAAATCGTCAATAATAGTAGGGATAGGTTTTGATTCTAAATCATTATCAGAAATTTCAGGGCTTTCACTGGAAAGAGCGCTTACAACATCTTCGTCCTTTATTCTTTCACTATTTCTTTTTTCTACCATATTCTACCATATACTTTCTATTATATTAAATAATTGAATATACTGACTAAGACTACGATAATCAGCGTAACAATATTGAAACTATTGTTATTTTTCATCCTCAAAAATCAAAAGTTCATCGCCTTTGAAATTCTTAAAGGAATCAGTAATGCCCAACAAATTATTGTTATAGAAAATATCGCTTACTGCTTCATCTTTGATGGTTATGACAATAGTATTAATTTTAAATATTTGAATTGTCAAGGGAAACTTACTTTTGAATAAGCTTCATCGTCAATTTTTATGTCAGCAAATCCGTTTATCGGAGTATTTGAAAATTGATTAAAAGTAACAGGAGAGCCGTTGCTATTTTGAAAATTGAGTATTTCTATAAAATGTTTCTCGATACCATTTACGGTAAGCAATTTAAAATTGGCATGAAAATCTATAACTAAACCTCTTGATACATTCAAAGACCAAGTTCCTGAAACCAGTTTTTGAAAATTATGGAAAATAAACAGATTCAGAAGTTTGATTTAGAGATGTGATTAGGTTCGGATAAATTTAGATTTATCAGCCTATTATCAGGGAATATAGTGGACAATAATCCTTTTGTATAAAAAAAGTATTAGAATTATTTATCAAGTGGTAATTCTCATCAATTTCTCCTCCTTCTCCTTCAGTTGATATCAACGGACAAGAATAAATCATTATAATTCATGCCTTTCTGCCAATCACCATGATTCCAGAACGTAGGTTCCTGATTGCAGATGATGCAGCTAACTCAAGATCAGAAGAGACAAAGAATGGTAAAAAAGTAAAAATCAAGGTAAAGAGGAAATAATACTGGCAAAAGAGGAAGAAAAGAGAATCGATTACCCAAATTTATTTTTAATTAAATTCATAATATAAATTGTTATGTATGAATTGACTAATTATCTTGAATCTATATGTTCAACGGTTAATATAAATAAAATTTTGTATTTTTCTGTTGTTAAAAGATCAATCTTTTTATTTCCTTTTCATACTGAAATTCAAAAAAATATTCATCTCTGAACTCATTGGCATTGTGATTCATGGTTCCACCCATTGCCATAGAACCATTTTGAGATGGAACCAACGAAAATGTCATCAGTCCATCTACAGATGTTTGATTATTTTTATTCAAGTAATCGTTGAAATTTGTTACAACTGGTTTAGTCATCATGAAACGGCATGGACATCTTTTGTTTGATTGTTTCCATCAACCATTAAAACATTTGTAACATCTTTCCATTGGTATAAACCTCGTAAGCACCGGGTCGGCGGATAGAACACTAGGCTTAGGGACTTCTACCTCTTGATGGACAAACACGGCGTTCTTAGGGTCATTCAGTCTCTTAGGGTCATAATTAAATGGGTGTTGTGGAAGTTGATGGATTTAGATGGTTTATTGTACGTTATATTTCCTATTTCATCATAATAGGAAAGAACTTTGGTTGGAATTATTTTGCCGTCTACAGTCAAATTAGCATTCTTTTTGCTGCTCCAATACTAAGCCAACTATTAAATTCAGGTTGTTGATCATCTGGCAAGATTAAAAAGAGAATAATCAACGGTTACAATTCTGACGATAAAATGATACAAACCACCATCTAAAAATATTGGTCCAGAGGCAACTACTGGGGACCCCTCTACTGCATATGCATTAAGTATAGGATCAAGTTCACCATAAACAGATATTTTACTTTGATTTCTTGGTTGCATCTCAATTAACAAGTCACCGTCAGGATTAAAGAACCAGTCAGACAACAGAGTTTTTCCGTCCTTTTGAACTGTAATAAAATAGGTCACCTCTTTGAATGTTTGATTTGTTTTAGAATCAAATAGTTTGAATTCGACAGTTGGTTTCTGTCCCAAATCCTTTATTGTTTCTGTGGTTACTATAGGAGGATTCATTTTTATCAATAAATCAGCTTTTCGGTCTCCTAGAGAAGCAGACAATTGTTCCATAAATAGACCATCACCATATACATTCTTAGAAATAACAAAAAATGTTAACAAAGGACTAGACATCAAACTAAAAATCAAAATTATCGACAGTAGAAACTTCATGAAATAAAGTAGGAATTTTGGCTATATAATTATTATTGATAAGATAATAAAAAAAATTATATCGACGAAATGATCTCGTCTATATCATGATCCGATTGATATTTACCATAACATTAGTCGCTTTTATTCTTCAATCTGTTGTTCTAGGATCGAATGGAACATCAACTATAGAATTGGCTTCAAGCCAACCAACTCAATCAACTCAACCAAGTAACGATCTAGGTACCTATAAAACAGTAAACTACTATGCAAGATTTAATTGCGGTGCAATCAGTGACGATAGTGGTCCACTGAGACCCGGAAAATATGATTCAGATATTACGATATTCAACAAGAAAAGCTACCCAGTAACCGTAATCTGGAAGGCTATTGCAATAGATCAACAAGTTAAGAATAATTTCAACATTCTAAATATACCTTCAGAAAATATTGCTAGTATTAATTGCGCAAAAATACTTCCAATCCAAGATAAAAATAATACTAATTCTAGCCCCGCCTTTTCTAAGAAATTCACAGAAGGCATTATAAAACTAGAAATCAGTGTTGATAACGGATTATTGGTAAATAACTTTCTAAATAATCAGAATGCAAATATTATTGTAAATGAATCCGAAATTGGTAATCTAATTAACGTAGATGTACTTCATACAGTGAATACTTTGGACGATTTAAACAAGGAAGTCGTATATCTAAAAGCAGACTTTTCAATTCTATCAAAAGATAACAATAAAATAAGTAATTTCACTGCTGTCTTTCATATTGATCCCGATCAGATTGTCGATCCATTGTCATTGATAAAGAATAAGATTTCAGCGAATAATACAGATCAGAAAATCGACATCAATGGCTCTGAAATACTACTCAAAGATACAGAAATTATCTCAGATACATTGACAGATAACCATGCACTAACTGTTCAAAGAGTTGACCCAATCATTTCATAGGGAAGGACCTCTCTTGTTTATCAAGACTGATAATCAATACTGATAAGCTTGGCAATAATGATAAAACATCAGAATTTTAGTTAATTAACTAACAGACTAATAATTATACAATATTACATCAATTTCTAGTTTTATTTATAAAATATTTAGTTCACATCTTATATATTTAATCGATGAAGACATAATGATAAATCAACAATGCCCATTAATTCCAAAGGAAGTAGAAATCCAGAGGCTAAAAGATCTATTTAATGGTCATTATGCTAGGGTCTATTGCTGCATCAGTAGAAGTAGACAACTTTGTTGACGGATCATTGCATCACAGCCATCAGAGACAGTGCATTTACACCAGCTCATTGGTGGTTATACAGTCACTTATTGCACTCCCACTAGGTTGGGGGATTTGTTGCAATGTATGACAGGAGTATATGCAACTTAAGAGGACCAAAACAATTCAATGAATACGGGTCTAAAGATAACCATTATCGGTTATTTAGCTACCATGTTCACAATTGGTATCAATGAAATGTGGCACTTTGGTTTGTTGAAAATTAAAGCATTTCCAACCATGGATGTTTAACATGGTGTAGTAGTGTTTTCTTCATGGTGCTTTGGCTATGTAGAGAGTATACGCACGTTTGGTGGAACTTGGCGCCGAAACTCTGCAAGGACCCCCTATGTAGCAGAAATGTGCAAAACTAGCATTAGAAGGAAAACTCTCTACAAAGATCAGTTCCATAATCCTTTTTTAGTTTTTAGTTAGTTAATGTTAAATTAAAATAGAAAACCGATAGTTAATTTTTCCCTAAAGTCCAACCAACCAATCTTTCTTTATAAGAAATGCATCTTAAAATAAACAGAGTGGTGCTTATATTAATCCATCAGAATCCTGATCTGCATCATTAGATTGTTTCAGTTTATCAGAGAAACTTATAGTTTTGCCATGATCAGATATAGAAATTTGTGTATCCACTCGGATGTTCAAACCTATTGATCTATATACTGCAAGCAGGTCTCCACCCGATATTTTAGAAATCTCCCCGAATCGAATCAGTTCATTTAATCTCCTTATAAGAATTTTAGTTTGCAAAGGAAATTGCTGTTCAGCAAGTTTTAAAACTTCGTCACCTCTATCGTACAGATAGCGCAACAAGAAATTCCTTTCAGCATCGATTCCTTCTGGTTTATCCTTATTTGTTTTATTCTGGAGTTCCAAATTGATCTTGTCTTTTTCTTTGGAGGCTAATTGCTCTTGTAGTTTTCTCATCTTTCTTGCCTTAATTAATTCAAGATCTGGATCATCCATGCCTGATTTTTTATCGGCGCCCAATTTAACCTTTAATAACTCCTAGTGGGACCAATCTAACAACTTTTGTGGCAATCCCCACCTTATGTGATACATCAGCAACCATATCGACATCCTTATACGCATCGGGAGATTCTTCTATCAGTCCATTTTTGGTTAAAGATTTAACGTATATACCCCGTGATTCTAACTTTTTCTTTACATCATCTAACGTATGCTTTCTTTTTGCTTCTGATCTCGACATAGTTCTTCCTGCACCATGAGCAGTTGATCCAAAGCTAAGATCCATTGATTTAGGTGAGCCCAAAAGAACCCAACTTGCAGTACCCATGGAACCTGGAATAATTACGGGTTGTCCTACGGATCGAAATTTATCGGGTAGTTGTTCCATTCCAGAAGGAAAAGCACGTGTTGCGCCTTTCCTATGTACTACTAAATCACGAGAGCCTTCTCCATCAACTCTATGACGTTCTACCTTTGCAATATTATGAGATACATCGTATACTAATTCCATGCCGAGATCTTGTTCGCTTAGTTGAAGAACTCGTTGAAATGTCTTCCTCGTCCAGTGAGTAAGCATTTGTCTATTCGCCCAGGCAAAATTTAGTGCAGAAAACATGGATTTTCTATAACTCTCTCCTTCCACTGACGTATTCGGAACACACGCCAATTCTCTATCTACAACATTTAGATCATATCTTTTCATAGCTTGTTCTGACAACCTTAGGTAGTCACTACAAACTTGATGTCCAAATCCACGTGAACCGCAATGTATTAAAATTTGTATCTCTCCTTCTCTTCTAATTCCCATTGCATTGGCCGCTTCTTCATCATATATCTTGTCCACTTTTTGGATCTCAAGAAAATGATTTCCCGAACCCAAACTCCCAAGTTGCATTGAACCGCGTTTTCTGGCGTTAGTTGAAATATTTATAGGATCTGCCCCTTTCATTCTTCCACTCTCTTCACAAGATTCAAGATCGGTTTCTATTCCATAACCATTCTCTACAGACCATTTCGCGCCATCAACGAGTAGATCGTCCAGCTCTGAGCTGGTCAGTTTAATAGCTCCCTCACTTCCCACACCTGTGGGTATAGAGGAAAATAGAGAATCAACTAGAATTTTGAGTTTAGAATGAACATCAGATTCTACAAGATTCGTTCTAATCAGTCTGACTCCACAATTAATATCATAACCTACTCCTCCAGGACTAATGATACCTTCTTCTAAATCTGATGCAGCCACGCCACCCACAGGAAATCCATATCCTTCATGACCATCAGGAAGTACAACTACATGTTTTTTTACCCCAGGCAGGGTTGTGACATTAACCGCTTGATCGAGTGTTCGATCTAGGGCCATTTTAGATATCAATAGATCATTCGCAAATATTGTTACAGGAACATTCATCCCGGGCGAATCTTCTTTAGATATCTGAAATTGATAGTCAGAAATTTTATTAACCATATGTTTCCCATTTTTTGTTACTAATGAACCAGACATTATTCCCTTTATGATAAATATTTTAATTTTGTCAAATATTAATCATCCTAAATAATAAATTAGATAATCAATATCTGATTTTAGACTAATGCCTATTTTACCAATAGATAGCGGAAGATATGGAACAAAAGAAATGAAAGACATTTTTGAAGAAGATAGAAAGCTAAATTATGAATTAATTTTTGAGTCTGCTGTTGCAAGTGCGCAGGATGAATTACAGATTATCCCAATGGAGGCTTCTAAAAATATTGAAGAGGTTATTTCATCTAATAAAATAACAGTACAAAGAGTTAAAGAATTAGAAAGTATAAGTGATCACGATACTGCTGCAATAGTAGAAGCAATAAGCGAGTTATGCTCAGAAAGTTCAAAACCTTGGATTCATTATGGCTTGACAAGTAATGATGTGGTAGATAGTAGTACCTCAATGCAGATGCGAGATGTATTTAAGATAGTGGAATCAAAATTGCACCAGCTTATCAACGAATTACTAAAAAAATCAACAGAATATCAAGATTTGCCCGCGGTAGGCAGAACTCACGGACAACATGCAAGTATTACTTCCTTTGGACTTAAATTTGCTATTTGGTCAAATGAATTACTTGACCATCTAAAAAGGATTGACGAAGGGAAAAAAAGATTTCTACTTTGCAAAACTCTGGGAGTTGTAGGAACAGGATCTTTGATGAGAGAGAATGCATTAGAGGTTCAAAAAATAGTTGCAAAGAAACTAGACCTTTACCCCGTCGAAGCCGCAACGCAAGTGATTCCAAGGGAGAGATATTCAGAAATGTTATTCACAATTACACTAATAGCATTAACATTAGACAAAATAGCCATCGAAATTAGAAACTTGCAGCGTACGGAGATTGGAGAAGTTCAAGAACCATTTAAGAAAGGACAAATGGGAAGTAGCGCAGTACCAGTAAAAAAAAATCCAATAAAGAGCGAAAGAATCTCTTCATTGGCCAGAATCGTTAAATCAAATCTGAACGTTTCTTTAGAAAATATAGCATTATGGCATGAAAGAGATCTATCAAATTCGGCTAATGAACGTTTTATCATTCCAATGTCATCCATCTTGGTGGATGATATGATAACCACAATGATAAAGATCATAGCAGGTTTGAAAATAACCAAGGAAAAAATAATAAACCACAGAGAATTGTCCAGGGGGCAAATATTTGCAGAATTTGTCCTACAAGTTTTGGTATTAAAAGGTATTCCCAGATTCAAAGCATATAGAGATATTCAATCAATAGCCTTCAATGCAGCTGAAAAGCAAGAACATTTTTTTGATGCTTTAATAAAAGAGGAAGAAATTATCAAAAATGTAAGCAAAGAGGAATTAGAAGTAATATTTAATCCCCAAAGTCAACTTTCTGCATCTAAGAACATTATAAGAAATATAGTAAATAAAGCGAAACAAATGAATATTTCCTAATGTTGTTTACTATCTTTTTTCAAAGTTAGTAAACAATTTCGAATATCGAGTACTAGTTCAAAATCAAAATCTCAAAGCAGTTTCCTAACTTTTTATAGTATTTTATCATACGCATATGTTGGTATATAATTTTTAGTATCAATATGAGGTAATGCAAAAATAACATTCATAAGATAGAAAGAGGGATAATTCAAGTTAAATATCAATAAATGGAAACTTAAACAGAACCCAATTTCCATTTGGGGGGGAAAATTGATTTGAATGTAAGTGAGTCGATTAAGAAATGGACTTTTAATTTGTCCTATTATGATTATGCGAGTTGTTTTTTCATTTCATTATCATTTGCTTCGATGATCACAACGGGTATTTTTGCTATTCCACTAATATCAGATCTTTTTTCTGGTAAGGAACTTGATTGGAATAAAGATTGGACCAACGTACTATTCACTACTACTAGTGCGTTGGGTTGTATATGGGGCCTTATGGCACATTCACAGTTTGATAATACTACAAAAATGATAAGGAATACATGGCATTCATGTCGTAAACTAGACCCATTTATAGGAGAATATGACTATGAAACATTCAATCCGGAAACAAATCATTTAGAAGACGGATATGCTTATCATAGTTTAGTAGATTTTTGGGATAGGGAAAACGAAGTACCCCACTGGCTTGATAAGGGAAAATACTGGAAGATATTATTAGAGTTGCGGAAAGTAAACAAGAACGTAAGGCTGGAAGTGACAAAGGATGTAAATCTCCCTTTTAAAAGAGGAAAGGGTAACGTAGTTGTTTTATTAAAAAAATTCAATCAGATAGATTCTCCAGGCAATAAAAATGAATCAACTGATAATAAGAATGCGATAGTTAGGATTATTATTCCGCAATGGCTAGTAATTAACACAGAATATAAAAGATTTAACATTGTCTCTCAAACAGAAATAAACACAGTAACAAGTATACTTTCAGATGTTAATAAAAACATACCTAAAATAATTGATGAAATAATTTTCAAAGAAGAGCCTTTTCTGAAATATTCTGGAAATGTTCTTACATCCCTCTCTATGTACCTAAACAAAAGTCTACCCATAAGGATAGTGTACAGTAGAATTATAGAAATACTTCCGGGTGTTAAAGAGCGTCAAATACAATACACGAATGAAAATCTTTCAAGCGTATCTCTAGATTATCTGATTGATTCTATTTTGTTAAAAGCCAGAACCACAGGCATCAATGAGGAATCATTGACCAAATTACATGTATTGGCTCAATATCTAAAAAAAGAATACGATAAGCTAGGCTTAGGAGAAGGATCGAGTGAATATCATAATCTACATCATTCTTTAGAGGTCGCATATATGAGCCTAAACATGTTACCAAAGGAAATTCATGGTTACATTATTACCAAAAGAGACTATGAAATAATGCTAGTTGCAGCATTGTTACATGATTACGATCCAGTACAAGGCACCTCTCATTATGATTTAATGTATTCAAGAGTTCCCACAGTAGCAAGCACCATAGAGGAAATAAAAAGAAAAAGAATTCATGATGCATATTTTATACTAAATAGCGAAGAACTAGTAAGGTTTTTTAGAAAAAATGCATCTCCTCCTTTGGTAGAGGCACAAGAATTTGCCACTACTCATCCAGAAATGTTAAAAGGAAGAGAAACTAAAATCGAAGGTAAAATAGTTGAAGCCTTAATTTGGAGAACAGACTATCCCTTTAATGAAAATGCTTATAATAATTTTAATCAGTTACTAAAAGAGATAGATGGTCAAGATTTTTCCATAGAGAAAATTAACCTAATTGCAGAAATTCTATCATTAGCTGATCTATCAGTAACATATCTCAGCTCTGATCCTCTTTTAGCATGGAACAGAGTGGTAAAATTGTACGAAGAATTAGATTTTCCATTGGTAGGAGCTGTTTCTAGAACTGACAGATTTTTGTCATTATTTTCAGAAGGTTCATTATTCAAGGACATAATATCAAGAAAAACCTTTCCAGATGTTTTCAGACAAAAATGGGATAATGTATATCAATTTTTTCACGAGGGAAATCCATCAAACAAAATAAACAATCTAATTTTAGACGCTAAAACAAAATATGAAAAATTAACATGGATGTATTGGTCAGTAATTGTGATTATTTAATTAACACTGCTCTTCATAATAAGAACGAATATCATATAGGAATTATAAAAGATAAAGAAGAAATAATAAAGGCACAAACCAAATTATCAGAGCTTCAAATAGAGAATTTAGAGATTCTTCCAGGCAACCTGGACAACATTCTACCTTTCATAAAAGATAAATCCGTTGATAATTTCATGATTACAATCTTTTGTGATAATTCTGAAAAAAGAATCAATAAAGAAAGGATTCTAAAAAATCTCCTTCATTCGTATATGTCTAAATTGAGCCAAGACGGGACTATTCAAATTATTGTGGAAAACGAACAGGATTTTAGAAAAATAATGTCATTAATGCCTGAGCATGACTTTAAAATAATTGACACATTCGATAAGGTTGCGTCAGGAGCACTGAATCCCGATAAATCAAGACACACCAGAGACGCTAAAAATGTCAAAATAATAACTATCCAAAAGCAACAAAATAATAATAATAATAACAACTTACAAAAATGACCCTAAAAAAAAAGAAAGAATAAAGAAAGAAAACATCCAAATATAATATAATTTTGGTCTACATCAAAAAATTAGATGTTTTTGGATTTAAATCGTTTGGATCAAAGAACATTTCACTAAATTTTCAAAAAGGTCTAATAGCTGTAACTGGACCAAATGGATCTGGCAAAAGCAATATTCTTGATGCAATAATATTCGCTTTAGGTGAGAACAGTCCAAAAGCACTTCGTGTAGACAAATTTCATTCACTTTTTCATGATAGTAGTTCAAATAATAATGCCCATAAAATAGTTAAGGTCAGTGTAACTTTTGATAATGAAGACAGAGGAATTCCCATTGATGATAATCTTGTTACCATAACAAGAGAAATGTCCGGAGCCAACACTGGAGAAAGTCAATACTATTTGAATAAAAAGAGGGTATCGAGAAATAACATCCTAGAACTATTAGAGATAGTGGTCGCATCTCCTAATAAACTGAATATAGTCCAGCAGGGGATGATTACTAGAATATCAGAACTGAATTCAGAAGAAAGGAGAAAAATAATTGAAGATATAGTAGGACTCTCATATTTTGATGAAAAGAAAGATCAGGCCTATAAACAACTAGAGGAATCAGACAGAAGGCTTGAAATAGCATTGGCTAAAATGGACGAAGTAAGGAACAGGATTGATGAGTTAGAAGAAGAGAGAAATGATCAACATAGATATTTGCAAATAGAATCAGAAATTAACCGGCTAAAAGCGATAAAACTGTCCGGAAGTATAAATAATCTAACTAGAAAAATATCAGAATTCAATGAAGAACAAAAAATTAAGGAAATTAAAAGTCAAGAGGTTTCAAAAAAACTAGGAGATATAACGACTCAAATCGAAAACATCAGCCAAGAGAAAAAACTATTTTTGGTCCAGGCCGATTCCGCAAGCAGTGAGAGAACAAAAAATGAGAAAAGACTATCAACGGTAGCCTATGAATACGAAAGAAATAGAGCTTCAATAAAAGAAGCAGAACACTATTTTGACCAATTACATCAAAAGGAGAAAACCAACGAGATCGAGCAAAAAACTTTTAGAGAAAAAGAGATTGAATTAAACAATCAATTAATAGATATTGAATCAAAGATCAAGATAGATGAAGAAAACCAAAATGAGTTTAGAAACAAGAAATCGGAGATAACAAAAGAAATAGATGAAATTAACAAGATAAACTCAGGCGAGATAACGTACAAGAATTTCTTGACAGATAGAATAAATAAATTAATACCCATAAAAGGAAAAATTGAAATAGCCATAGCCAGATTTGAAGAAAATATCAAAAATTATTCGGAAAAGATAAAAGAAAATGACTCACAAATCCACAAGTTCCTTGCAAAGAATCAGGAAATTCAAAGTGTTATTGTCAGTTCAAGATCAAAGATTAATGAGATCGATACTGAAATAATTAAGATGGAAGCCGAGAAAGAAACAATTGATAATAGATTTTTCAAGGACACTACCGAAATTAATATCTCCAAAAGAGTAACAGAAAATGCAGAAAAAGTGATCGTCAAATACGAAGAGAAAATAAACCTTGCAAAGAATAGTTTAACTGAGGACTATTCGATTGCGACCTTATTAAGAGACTTTGAGAATTTAGATGTAATAGGATACGTATTTAATTTAATAACATGGAATGAGAAATATCAAAAAGCTGTAGTAGCGTCCGGAAATGAATGGATGAAAGCGGTAATTGTAAAAGACATCAAAAGTATGATTACACTTGCAGAATTCTCAAAAAATAAGGGTATACATTTTCTTAAGATAATTCCATTAGAATTACTTAGTGGGGAAAAGATAAAAGACATTGAAGACAATCCATCGATTTTGGGAGTTCTATCAGATTTTGTCTCAAGCAAAGTAAAACACTTACCTGAATTTTTATTCGGAAACACGATTCTTACGAAGAATCCGTTGACAGCATATTTATTATCCAATAATGGTTTCAAAGCTGTATCAACGAGTGGAGAGATTTTTTTTCCTAACTTGTCGTTAATGCAATTTGATTATGGATCAAAAATTGCAGATGTTACCAAGGATTTACTTCTTTCTGACTCTATTGAAAATTTAAGAACCAATATAGAAAAATTACAAGAATTGACAAGGATAAGAATTGCGGAACTTGATATGATAAATAAGGAGAGGACATCTTTGAGAGAAAAACTGGATACATTTGCTCTAGAAAAGTCCAATATCGTAAAAAACATTGATGAGTTAGAAAATCTTTTAGCTGCAAATATTAAAAATATGAATATACTATACACTATAAACAAGGAACATAGTACACATTTGGACGATCTTTTTCGCAATTTTAACTATTCTAAAGGGAGGCTCAAAATTATTACTAATACCAATATCAGAATGAATAATGAAATGAAAGATACGGATGAAAGAATTGATATGCAAAAGATAATGAAAATTGAAGGAGACGAACGCAAAATTGTTGGTGAACTAGATATTATAAACACCCGACTAAATCAATTGAAATTAACACATTCGATGGTAAAGAATAATATAGAAAATACTACTCGAGCACACAATAAATCCATACAAGAAGAGGATCAAATCAAGATAGATAAGATCGAGAGGAATAGGGTTCTAGAAAAAACCCTAGCAGATGGCAAAGTTGTAGAATCAGAATTAAGAACTCTGAGGGAAAAAGAAGATGAAATAATTCAAGCAACAAGTACCACTTACTCAAGATTACAAGAGTATGAAACGGAGATCAAGAAGTTAACCGAACTAGAAAAAAAGCTTGACAAAGAATCAAATCAATTAGAAAAAGATATTGGATTTTTGAGAAAAGATATTCTGGATCTGGAGTATCAAAAAATGAATCAAACTAACGATCTTGCGAGATTAGGTCACAAAACCTTATTGGAAAGTTTTGATGTAGATAACTTATATCGCGAACTAAAAGAAGAGTACGAAAATATAAGAGATAAAGTAAATTTTAGAGCAGATGAAACTTATTTAGAAATAATAGAAGGATACAGAGGTTTATCAGATAAAAGAAACCACCTTGAAGAAGAAAGAAATTCAATTGTGAATTTCATAGAAGAAATAGGTAAAGAAAAAGAAAATCTATTTACCGATGCTTTTAAGAAGGTTGATGATGATATTAGAAAAACATTCTCCGATATTACCGGAGGTAATGCCTATTTGGAATTGGAGGATCCGGATAACATTTTTTCCGGCGGGATCTTATTAATGGTACAGTTCCCTAATAAGCCTGCTAGGGAATCCACATCCTTGTCCGGAGGTGAAAAAACAATGGCTGCAATAGTATTCCTTCTGGCATTACAATCGCTAAAACCGTCTCCATTTTATTTAATGGATGAGGTAGACGCCCATCTTGATGCTCAAAACACTGAAAGGTTATCAAAAATACTACTGCTTAGATCTGTCAATAATCAAATTATAATGGTAACACTCAAAGATTCCACAGTGGCAAAATCAGATTTAATATTTGGGGTTTATCCAAAGAATGGAATATCTCAAGTGGTAAAGTACAATCATCCAAGCAAAGTCAAATTAGAAGCAGGATGACACATAATTAAATTAAACGAAGGATAAATTGAATCCTAATCGATATTACGATTACGATTTATGTTCTGGTTTCTATAATAAAAACAAGAAACAGAATGTCGCTTACTAATATCAAATTGTTCTAAATCATTAGTACAATCCGTAAAAGATAACTTACACCTATTATAAAATTTACATCCTTTTAAAGGCAATTCAGATAAATTTATTCCATCGAAGCTCTTATAGAATTTAGATTCATTGGTTGAAAAAGTAACCGCATCCAGCAACATCCAAGTATACGGATGAAGCGGATTATGTAATACTTCATCAATTTCCCCATATTCGATGATGCTTCCAGCAAACATAATCCCAATCTTATCACCGATAAATCGTGAGGTTGCCAAATCATGTGTGATATAAATAATAGAAATATTTAGGGTCTTTCGTAACTCATTTAATAATGACAAGATTTCTGCTCTAACAGAAATGTCTAACATCGAAACAGGTTCATCTGCTATTATCAATTTTGGGATTTTTACAATAGATCTTGCAATTGAAACACGTTGTCTTTGACCACCTGAAAGCATGGTTGGATATTTTTCTAAAATTTCTTCAACGGGTTCAAGTCTTGTTCTACGTAGAGCAAGACGCACTTTCTCATCTTTTTCGTTGCGACTCAAATTGTTCTCATGAATTTTTAGCGGTTCCATGACTATGTCTTTTATTTTGATGTTGGGATTTAGAGAACTATAGGGATCCTGATGGATCATCTGGATCATCGAATAATGTGTTTTCCTTTTTTTTAGAGAATGTATATCATTACCTTCAAAGGATATAGTACCATCATCAGGGATTAAAGCACCCATTATAAGTTTAGCAAGTGTAGTTTTTCCAGAACCGGATTCGCCGGCTATAACCAATACTTCCCCCTGTCCCAAATCAAAAGATACATTATCAATTGCCTTTCTAGTTGGATTTGATGAAGACATAAGGTGAAAAATATTTCTATGAATTGGAAAAGTTTTGTTTATATTCTTGACTTGAAGCAAAGGCAAAGGTACGGGCAAAGATGACACAAATAAAATATGAGCTTGTCGGTATTTTAAAATATATCTATTAGGGCTCAGGAACCGATTTGATTTGATGATGATGATTCCACAGGTTGAACTTATTTTCCTATAGTTAATATTCAAAAGGGTTAAAGACTAGAATTAGTTACTTATTTGTATTTTGGTAGACAATCACGATAATAAAGTCATATTTAACCCCATTCTAGGTATACATTGTAAATTATTTCAACCATGGATTTTTTTACTCAGATTAAAGATGTAATAAAATATATCAGGATGAATTGATGTTGAGAACTCTAAAGTACATTTACCATATTTTTGTGAATAAAAATCAATTATATCTGAGCATTGGTTCTAGTCCTAGTTTTTAATAACTTTCGTAAAACTTTTGTTATGATCATATTTAGAATCATGAAAATCAAAAATTCGGCATAATGAAAAGTCTTACAAATTCGGCATCTAGATTTTGATTCGGATGAAATGGTCGCCATTAAATTTTTTTCAGTTATCATGATTTTCTTGATGGCTTTATAGAATTTTGGATATAGCATTTCAATAATTTCCCTGTTATCTCTCACCATTGAAACAAATGGATAGTTTTCATAAGCCAACATCTTTACATTAGCTTTATAATATTTTACCAAGGTCCCTTTGACCTCTGCTGTTTTATGAACACTTATCAAATCATTTTTTTTCAATATGGTTATGTGATGTCTCAGAGTAGTCATGGCGATGTTAAATTTTGCTCTTTTTAACAATTCAAATAAATCCTTAGTCGAGAGATTCTTATGATAAAGAAAATCTAAAATCTTTAGTCTGTGGGGATCGCTTAGTACTTTTGCAATATTTTCATTCATCACAATTGTAGTCAATGGTCTTTCATGAACTATAGTTTTTCCCATATGTTACTTTTTTTCATCCAATTTTATTAATCTTGATTAATTATAGTGATATATGGATAACAATCATTTATTGAACAGTAGCATAAAATATTAATATGAATTCGATAAACAAGTGCGTATTTTGTGAAATAGTTAATGGAAATATTAAAGCTAGAAAGATATATGAAACTGAACATTCGATAGCAATTTTAGACGCATTTCCCCTCAAGGACGGACATTCACTTATTATTTCCAAATCACATAAACCCAAAATTCAAGATTTGAGTTTGATCGAAAACAGGGACATTTTTGATGCATTGCATTTATTGACCGAAAAAATAGAAAAATCAATGAACTGTAATTCTTCACTGGTAGGTGTACATAATGGAAGGGACGCCGGACAAGAAATTCCGCATTTCCATATTCATGTTATTCCAATTGCAGAATCAAATGAAAAGATTTCAATTCATTCTCTTTTTAGCAAACGAGATACTCAAGGAAGTGATCTAGACGAACAATTGAGAAAAATATCCAAAGAAATACAAAGAAACTAAGACGAAATACGGGACAATACTTTTGGTAATTCAGAGAGAGAAGATATTGTGAAAAGTGGTGTCTCCTTTTTGTTTACAGGCTCTTGAATTTTGTATAAAGAGTCCAAGGTTCTTATGGTCTTCATTCCCAGCTCATTGGCAGGTAAAATATCGATATCTAATCTATCTCCAACCATGATGCAATTATCAATACTTGAATTAGAATCAAGTAACGCCTTATGAAATATTTCATGATTGGGCTTTCTAGATCCAATGTCTTCTGCCAAACACACTATTTTAAAATGCTTATCTAGACCATTTAGAACCAATAAATTGGTTGAGCCGGATGAATTGTTGCTGATAATACCTAATGAATATTTCTTGGATAATAGTGGGATGAGATAGTTAGCCTGACTAAATAGTTTGACTAGTTTTCTTTTATTTTCTAATAAATCGGTCTTTAGATCATCGAAAATTACAGAATCATACCCCCTAGGAAGGATAAGACGTACCATTAGAGAAATAATTTCAAGAAATCCTGATGAACCAAATTTTCTGTTTCGAACTAAATCATTTCTCAACGCATAATAGTTTCTTTGATCTATCTTAGCCCCATAGTCATTAAGTGTCTGGAATAATAGTTTATCGAAATAAGTAACGTAGCTCCATTCATCAATGAGAGTTTGCCCAAGATCAAAGAAGATGAATGGTCTCACCAAGTATTTTTAAAGCCATTAATTATTTATAGTTTAGATTATTTTATCAGCTTTGATAATCAATACTGATAAGCTTGGCAATAATGATAAAACATCAGAATTTTAGTTAATTAACTAACTAATAGACTAATAATTATACAATATTACATCGATTTCTAATATTATTTATAAATATTTTAGTTCACATCTTATATATTTAATCGACGAAGACATAATGATAGTAAAATGGCACAAATGCCTGCATTAATTCCAAAGGAAGTAGAAATCCAGAGGCTAAAAAGATCTATTTAATGGTCATTATGCTAGGGTCTATTGCTGCATCAGTAGAAGTAGACAACTTTGTTGACGGATCATTGCATCAAACAGCCATCAGAGACAGTGCATTTACACCAGCTCATTGGTGGTTATACAGTCACTTTATTGCACTCCCACTAGGTTGGGGATTTGTTGCAATGTATGACAGAGAAATACCCAGCTTTAAGAGGACCAAACAATTCAATGAATACGGGTCTAAAGATAACCATTATCGGTTATTTAGCTACCATGTTCACAATTGGTATCAATGAAATGTGGCACTTTTGGTTTGTTGAAGAAATATTTTCAGTGCTAACCACTGGATGTTTAACATGGGTGTAGTAGTAGCTTTCATGGGTGCTTTGGCCTATGTAGTTAGAGTATACGCACGTTTGGTGGAACTTGGCGCCGAAACTCCTGCAAGGAACCCCTATGTAGCAGAAATGTACAAACTAGCATTAGAAGGAAAACTCTACAGCAGATCAGTTCCATAATCTTTTTTTTTAGTATTTAGTTAGTAAATTTTGTAGTTAATTATTTAGATACATAGGATAGATAGATAAAATCAACTAGACAGAAATTGTACTCTTGAGGAGCATCATCCAAATAGCTTTGAGATCCAAAGTTGTAATTTAGCTGGGTCCATTTCCAGTATTTGTACATTTCCATGGCTTAGGATCTCAGTTCCGTCCTCGTCATATTTAGACAAAATAACTACTCTATTGATCCCTACTGTAATAGCCATCTTACTACATTCTATACATGGAGCAAGAGTAGAGTATAAAGTAGCATTTTTGGTACTGCCAGCATTTCCAAACATAACACATTGCATTATTGCGTTGGCCTCAGCATGAACGCAAATACATCTCTCTAAAGATTCGCCTGATTTAACAATACCTTTAATCCTATCCGTACATCTTCTGCATCCACCTTCAAAGCAATTTGGAAATCCAGATGGGGTACCGTTGTAACCAGTTGATATTTGTCTATTATCTTTAACTATTACAGCTCCGATTTGCCTGGTAAGACAGTTGGATCGTAGCTTTGCCAAAAAGGCTTGTATCATAAAGTAAACGTCCCAATCGGGTCTTTCAAATTCCCTGTCCAATCCATCCATAAATTCCTATATATAATGGCCATTAATTAAAATACAACAGTTCAGAGCTAGAAGGTTGTCATCATTACTGTAACATCATAAAATAATGCCACCTATAAAAATATTAAGTAGTTTTTCGAGGAATGTCAATAAAAAATAGTTAGTGACCAAAGAATTTTGTTTTCAACTGCATTTAATTCCAATTTAAAACAAATTTACAATCTATTCTCAAACACAAGTTGAAATCAATTAATTTATGAATAACAAATCATATCAAAAAGGGTAAATATAGAAAATATCGATGTGGATCGATTACTAGATTATTGAAATTTTTTTTATTTATTTTGATTTTTTACTTCCTCCTATCTTGAACATTTTCGTATTACACACTGTACATATACCTTGAGTAGCAGGTCTTCCATTTTTCATGGTTACCTCTTTTTCATCTTTCATTTCTCTTTTTGCTTTGCATTTAACACAATATCCTTCCATCTGTTTAACCTTCTGCATGAGTAGATAAAATACATGTAGTATAAAATTATTGTTATAAATGACCAAAAAATCATCACTAAAATAGTACTATTTTGCCAGATTACGATATTTTATATAAGTAATTATTGCAAAAAATGATATTGAATGCAAAAGAAACTCAGGATAACATTCTAAAATTAATTAAAGAACATCACGACTGGTTCAATAACTCCATTCCCCTCATAGCAAGTGAAAACATCCCCAGTCCAGCAGTCAGGGAAGCTGTAGCGTCTGATTTTGGAAATAGATATGCTGAGGGGTGGCCTGGAGAAAGGGTATATGCAGGCTGCACTTTTATTGACAAAGTTGAAAATATTTGCAATGATTTAGCAAGATCGGTATTTAAAGCTGAATTTGCAGATTGTAGAGCAACATCAGGGGTTGTCGCAAATTTAGCAATATATTCTGCGTTTTCAAATCCTGGAGACATTATGATAGCATCGTCGATTCCCACTGGTGGACATATTTCACATGGAAAAAAGGAACACTCAGGAACGGCTGGCTTGGTTCATGGACTAACAATAGAACACTTTCCATTTTCAAAAGAAAACATGACCATCGATGTTGAGCTGACCAAGAAAAAGATAGATACAATGATTTCCGAAGGAAAAGGACCGAAAATAGCGATGTTTGGCGGGAGTCTTTTTCTGTTCCCCCATCCTGTGAAGGAACTATCAGAATTCTTGCATGAACGTAATGTGTATATAAATTACGATGGAGCCCACGTAGCAGGTCTAATCGCGGGTGGACAATTTCAAGACCCTTTACGAGAAGGCGCTGATTCAATGACCATGAGTTCACACAAGACACTATGGGGACCCCAAGGAGGCATCATAGTATCGGTTGAAAAGTATTCGGATCCTATAAAGAAGGCAATTTTTCCCGGAAATACAAGTAGTCATCACTTACATCATGTTGCAGGCAAAGCAGTAGCATTAGCTGAATCACTAGAATTTGGAGATGAATATGCGAAACAAGTCATCAAGAATGCAAAAATGCTTGCCTACTCCCTTGCAAATCATGGATTCAATGTTTTAGGGGAAAAGCGAGGTTATACCGAATCACATCAGCTTGCTGTCGATGTCTCAAACTATGGTGATGGCGGAACTATAGAAAAGGATCTGGAAAAATGTAACATAATCTTAAACAGACAATTGCTTCCTGGAGATATAAAAGAGGGAAGAAATTATTTTCATCCCAGTGGCGTTAGAATAGGGGTTCCCGAAGTAACCAGACTAGGAATGAAGGAAGACGAAATGCAGGAAATAGCAACCTTTATTAAGAAAGTCGTAATTGACAAGCAAGATATTCCTAAAGTTTTGCATAATGTAACAGAGTTTAAAAAGAATTTTCAAAAGGTACATTATGCTTTTGATAATGAAACCTCTGCATATGAGTACATTCAATTGGTAAACAGGAAAGAATAAATCAAAGGAATTATGAAAAATTAATGGAAATATCTAGATTCTTATAGATATTTCTACACATGATTTATATATTATAGAAGGATCAATTATCTTGCAAAAAAATATGCCAATCGATCCAGATTTTCCAGCAAATCATCAAGTAATTGGAAAGATAAAAACATCAGACGATGAACATTTTCACTATTTATGGGGTCCAGGTTCACTAAAAGAGGCAGCAGAAAATCCAGAAGTTAAAGAAGCATTTCAAGCAAAAGGAGAAGAAATAGGACCTTTAGGTGTAAGTGGAACTATGGTAGCAGTCGACTGGGACTCATGTGTAGCGGATGGAGCATGTATTGAAGCATGTCCTGTACAAGTTTTTCAATGGTACAGAACTGAACACGACGTATCAGCTAAAGATGCAGTAAATGAAGTATTTGAAGGCACTGGTTCTTCAGTTAAAGAAGAAAGAAAAGACTACACAGATAAAGCAGATCCAATCAGAGAACACGATTGCATTTGGTGCATGGCATGTGTGTCAGTATGTCCACCTCAAGCAATTAAGGTAGATCAAGCCGCATTGGAATTCCACGAAAAAGCATCAGGAACATTTAACGAAGAATTATCAAAAGGTAGTGCACCACCACCTCACGCACACTAAATATTTTTTTTAGAATCAGCAATAAAACTATAAAAGATTATTCAAAGTCAGAAATACAAGAGTAAATACATTAAATCAAATCAAATCATAAACTACCAAATCATCCAAGATTCTAACGTTTTTGAGAATGAATTTAGAATAAACCTACATCGTGATGAAATATTCGAGTGATCTTCACGGAGTAATTCATCAATGCATTGAACGAATAAAATTAAGGGAGAAGAAGCGGAATCTAACCTAGCCCAATCATTACCACACGATTCTAAAATAGCCTCCATCTTTTGGTTATATAGTTTGGAAATTGTAAATGACACATCCTCCAGTTCAGAGTTTGAAATCTCGTGAGACGAGAGGAATGACTTTAAGTTCTCGGAATTTATGAGAAAGGAATCAACATAGTGATTCTTGATTGATTTAGGTACGCGAGTCATGCTAAAAAGATGAAGGAGATGAAGATCCTTCGTTAAGAAATGTTTCTAATTTATGCTTCAAATAGTCATTAATCTTGCTACCGTCTACCTTACCTCGCAGAACCGCCATACTTTTCCCCATCAACACACCCATGGAATTGGGCCCTTTTTCTCTTATAACGCTCAAATTATCATCAAATAATTTATCCAATGTAGAAAATAAGTCTGCATCATCCAATTTAGTTAGGTTGAGAGAATTTATTGCTTCCTCTACCGAGATGCAATCTTTTTTCATTAATTTTTCAAAAATTAATATTATAGACTCTTTTGCAATAAATCCCTTATCAAGCCTATTAAAAATGTCTAGAATCATTTCATCTGTTAAGAGGTCCTTATCAAGATTATTTCTGGAGAGACTAACAATATCTTCGGTAAGTTTTGATGCAACGAAGGTGGGCGAGATAGTAGGATTGGTTATCAAGAGTTTTTCAAATAAATTATAATAATCAGAATCAAAGATTTGTTCAGATAATTTAATATTCAATCCATACTTTTTCATAATTCCTTTGATTAATTCATTCCACGGCAAAGGTATTTTATCTTTCAAACTATCAAGTAAGTTACTATCAACAGGAATTGGCATTATGTCCGTTTCAGGATACATTCTGGACGAACCTGGTCGAGGTCGTGAAAAAATAGTAGTTCCGTCTAGAGTAACTGAACGAGTTTCAGCAATGACACCATATTTAAATTGGATTATCCTTTTAATTAATGGTTCAAGAAGATTGCTTATCTTTTCCCTGTTGCCACCTATTAGTATAAATGCATCGTCAGAGGAAATATCAACAGATTTCTTAAGGTTATCTATCTCATTGATAGTGATTCCATAATTGGGTAACTCATCGGAATGAAAGACACCACCCAAACCAAAAAATCTAACAAACTCTCCCAACTCTTTACCTAGTCTTATGTCTTCTACAGGTTCATAGCCAATCAATCCTTTTAGCCCCCTCAAACGGATACAATTAATGACTGGGTCTGGATCTTTTAATATTTTTTTTATCACCTTAGATGATGAATTTGAGAACAAGGATGTTATGTCTTCAATTCTGTCGCCAATAAAGGAATCATCGATATCTCTATTTTTAAATTCTTCCGCAATTTTGATTAATCCGTACTGTCTTTTTGTTTCGTAGTCTAAAACTTTGATAAGTTGCGATAATTGCTGTACTCCCTTGACTTCGACTACCTGACCACCATTGACAGATATATTCACATCCTGCCTTATGCTCCCAATCCCTCGAGTGACTCTTTTACTACTTCGAAGTAATCGACCTAGAGTTAATGCAACGTTTACAATTTCTGCAGGAGTCCCAGATATGGGATCAAGTGCGATTTCGACTAACGGGATCCCAAGCCTGTCGAGTCCATACTCCTTTAATAGAGGATTGGTAGAAATTAATTTTGCTGCATCCTCTTCTAAACATATACCCTGGACACCTACCTTATTGAAATTATCGACTTCTAAGTATNCCCAACTCTTTACCTAGTCTTATGTCTTCTACAGGTTCATAGCCAATCAATCCGCTTAGACCCCTTAAACGGATACAATTAATGACCGGGTCTGGATCTTTTAATATTTTTTTTATCACCTTAGATGATGAATTTGAGAACAAGGATGTTATATCTTCAATTCTGTCGCCAATAAAGGAATCATCGATATCTCTATTCTTAAATTCTTCCGCAATTTTGATTAATCCGTACTGTCTTTTTGTTTCATAGTCTAAAACTTTGATAAGTTGTGCTAATTGCTGTACTCCCTTGACTTCGACTACCTGACCACCATTGACAGATATATTCACATCCTGCCTTATGCTCCCAATTCCTCGAGTGACTCTTTTACTACTTCGGAGTAATCGACCTAGAGTTAATGCGACGTTTACAATTTCCGCAGGAGTACCAGATATAGGATCAAGTGCGATTTCGACTAACGGGATCCCAAGCCTGTCGAGTCCATATTCCTTTAATAGAGGATTGGTAGAAATTAATTTTGCTGCATCCTCTTCTAAACATATACCCTGGACACCTACCTTATTGAAATTATCGACTTCTAAGTAACCTCCAGTTGATATCAACATAGTTCTTTGAAATCCACTAACATTAGAGCCATCTATCACTAATTTCCTCATGACATGAATTTCATCAACAATATTTGAATTTAGAGCAAGTGAAAACAACAATGCTGTTTCGAGTGCATCTTTACTTACTTCATGCGGGGGCTCCTCGTCAGCTTCTACTAAACAGCTGTATCCTACTTTAGAATAATACTTGATTGAATTCATTTTGGAGTGTTCAAATAATGCAGCTTTGTCAAAATCACCCAATTCACTTTTTGTAGGTCTCAAAATACGAATAAAGTTGAAATCATAACCCTCGTCGTTGGATCCATCACCTTTGCAACTACAAAAGAGTTTAGACGGTGTACTTAGTTGTTGATGTATTTCAAAGCCAACCTTTACGTTTAATTTGTCGATATCTAGATTCATCAAACTTGTCCTCTTTAAATCTTAAACTAGGGGCAACATATTAGAAATTTCACTAGAACAATCAGTTTTCATGATCCTAACAAAATCCTCAACACCCGTATTATTACCTAATGCCCACATTGCTTTAACGACAGCGGTTTCTGAGCTCATATTTGAAAGAGGGATAATACCCAAACCCAAAAGGTCTCTGCCGGTATCATAAACGGTCATCCGTACCGTACCAAATATACATTGTGAAGTCATAAAAACAAAAATACCTGAATCTATTAGTTTTTCTAAAATAGGAAAGCAGTCTTTACTCACATGTCCAAGCCCAGTACCCTCCAATATAATGACTTTATAATCCATCTGTAAAAAGTTCTCAAGAAATGAAGAACTAAATCCAGGATAGAATTTCAATAAAAATACTTTATCACTAAAAGCCGTCTTTGAAGTAAAATTTTTTGAATTATTCACACGTTCCATCCCGTTGTGTAATAATTTATTGTATATTATGTTTGAATTCTCAATTAATGCAAAAGGCATAGCATCAAGCGATTTAAATGCATCACGTTTGCTGGTATGGTTTTTTCTCACTCGTGTCCCAAGATGACATGCAATTACTTCATCTGAAGTATTATGGTGCATACAAACAAAAATACCTGAATGTTTTGCATCCTTGATAAATCTTATTGCACCAACTAGATTGCTAAATGCGTCTGAAGAAGGTCTATCAGATGATCTCTGAGAACCAACCAAAACTACAGGAATTGGGACATTTTGGAGAGCGAAACTTAGTGCAGAGGAAGTATAATGCATTGTATCCGTACCGTGAGATACAATAATTCCATCATAGTGTTCGTTGCTGATAGCAAATGAAATTCTATCAGCTAGAGCAGACCAATGATTGGGATTCATGTTTTCACTATATTCATTGAATAAGAATTCAGGATAAATGTATCCGTAGTCAGAAAGTTCTGGAAAAGCAGAATATAATTCGGATGCACTCAAAAGTGAAGTTACTCCGCCTGTTCTATAATCAATTTTACTTGCAATAGTGCCACCTGTGCTAATTAGCAATATTTTTGGTAATAATTTAGATCCATTCATTTTATCGAATAAATTGCGGCTGTTATTATCATCGTTAGCAGAAGTGGCATTATCACGTGGATCTGATTTTGCTACAGGTTTTTTGATAATTGATCAACATTTTTACTAATAATTTCTATAATATTTTCTATTTCAATTCCAATATTGTAGCCGCTTTTCAATTTTAAAACGATATATTTATCACTAAATGTTTCATATCTGGGTAGGATAATGCCAAAAAATTCTGCTTTTTTAGTAACTATTTTCACTTCATAACCTACGCTAACATTAAATTTGTTTAAAATTTTTTGAGAATTTCTACTATAGCTTTTATCAGAGCTATCATGAGAATCAAGATCAGGATTTCTTGTCAATTATACAAGTATGAAAAAGGTTAGAAAATATATAGTTAGATCATAAAAGGTTAATTTTAAGAAGGTGGTATATATAGCTACTTAGGGTTTCACCAATAACTTTCCAATCATCCAAGGATGAAATAGACATGTATATTCATAAAATCCAGGTTTATTAAAAATAACAGTAAAGGAATTGCTAAAAGAGTAATCAAAGGTCTGTTTTTTATCCAAAGATAGCAACGGTCCAGAGTTAACGAATTTTTCAGTTCCATTAAGAGTATATACAGAGTCTTTTTTTAGTTCGATTACTTTATTATCTGCTGTAATTACGGTAGGTGTTAATGCTCTTGCATTTAACATCATTACAATCCGTGTTCCATTTCCGGTCGTTTCTTCTAATGGCTCTCCCAGATTATTTAATACGGGTGTAAATTGTGTGTTATTAGAAACGTAGAATGGAAGCCCGATCTTTTCGGCATTACCTAAATCTCTTATAAAGGTAACAGTATGAGGTAATGGAACATCGACTCCATTATACCACGTTATACTATCCCCGGCAGCTATTTCCACATAATCAGGAAAATACTTTGTATAAGATACAGTATGATTTCCTTCCCCCACTTTAATGGCGTAATTATCAGGCTTTACAGGTGAGGTGTTATTACCGGTTGAAGAACTATTGTTGTTTTTGGCATCAATTGTAGCATAAACAGAACTAATATGAATAGTAAAGATAAAAACAGTAAATAAGATTCCTAGATGAAAAATTTTAACAACTAGCATTACCTAAATCCATCTTTATTTCTTACCATAACAATATATTGGTTTTTATATTTAAGCTAAAAATAGGATTATTTGATGAGCTAAAGCTCCTATTTTATTAAGATCAAACCATATTTTAGCAAATTATTCATATCGGGATATTATATTTAGGTAAAATCATCCTGAAGTGATTTTGATTCGATTAATTCTTGAATCTCCTCATTCATCTTTAGGAACCTAATACCCTTTTCAGTAGTCCTGTATTTGCCGTCGGTGCCAAGAGCCAACAAGTTATTTTCCAATAATATAGGCAAATATTCCTTTATCTGAGCATATGATAGAAAAGCCTTGTACATTATTTTAGTTTTTGAAATGCCTCCATTGGCGGCATTTAGGATATTAGAAATTATTTCGGTCCTATTCCGATATTTCACACAATAGTATAGAAGAATGTATTATATAACTTATATTGTTGATTATTCTATATTAATATACTATAGTCGATTTAATTATACATATGCAAGATTATAACAGGGTATTAATTATTGATTATTGATTATCTTTTCTATAAAGTTGACTAATAAGAAAATCAATTTTTCAGAATGTGAAGCGATTATTTTTGATATAGATGGTGTATTAGTTGACGTAAAGAAATCGTATGATCAGGCGATAATAAAAACAGTCCAGTTTGTTCTAATTAAGAGTTTTAATACAAATGTAGCTAACTTTCCATTTCAGGACATTATTTCAAAACTTCGAAATACTGGTGGATTTAATAATGATATCGATACCGCTTATTCAATAGTTTTAGTAATTTTATATTGTATCTTTATAAATAAAATGAATACAGACAAGACCATTCAAGTTTTTCATAATATATTAGAGAAATTAGATGACAAGGGCAAAGATTCGGTAGAAAAAGAGCTCGGGAAGATCGGAAATATAACATCCATAACAAAAGAATTGAGGTATCCCAGCCAAGACGATACTATTTCCACTCTTTTTAATGAAATCTTTTATGGTCCAATTTTATATAAAGAACGGTTCAATAAGGAGCCGATATATTATTTTGACGAGCCACTCATAAGCAAAGATATTCTAATAATTAAAGAGAGTACAATACGTCTTCTTTCAGAGAAATTTAATGGAAATTTGGGATTGATATCCGGACGGAGCAAGATTGCTTCTTATTTCACTCTTAACAGTATCATAAATTATTTTAATGAAAATGCTTGTGTGTTTTTGGAGGATGAAAATAGAGAATTTTCCAAACCGAATGCATTTTCCCTTCACAAAGTATTTGATAATTTAAAATTAACTAGTGCGTTGTATGTAGGAGACTCCATTGCAGATCTCTTAATGGTAGAAAATTTTAGGAAAACAAACAGGGGAGGATAGAATATTTTTTTGTGGAGTCTATGATGGGATGATAGTGATGGGGATGATGAAAATAACAAAGGATCAAATGATAAGAAAAGACTACTAAAATCAAATAATGCAGACGTAATCATCAAAAATGTAAACGATTTACCAAATGTATTAAATAATACAAAAAATTAAAAGCACATAGTGATTATTGAGGATCATCAACGTACGTGTGAAATTGAAAGAAGGACAAAGGAAGTAAGTATAGTGATCAAGATCGATTTAGACGGAAAAGGAAATTCAACCGTTAATACAGGGATCGATTTTTTAAATCATATTGTAGTATCTTTTTCAAAACACAGTAAGATTGACATTGATTTGAAAGCAAAGAGCGAAGACGGTATCAAACATCATCTAATTGAAGATACAGGCATCGTATTAGGCCAAGCCATTGATAAAGCCCTAGGCAAGAGAGAGAACATTAATCGTTTTGGAAATGCTACAGTTCCAATGGATGAATCCGCTTCAAGCGTCGCTGTAGATCTGATAAAGAGACAATATAGTCACATCGACATGAAATTAGAAAGAGAAAAGATTGAGAACATCTCGCAAGAAGATATTATTCACTTTTTTCAATCATTTGTTGGAAATATTAATTGTTGTATGCATATTATCGTACATTATGGAACAAATGATCACCATAAAATCGAATCGGCCATAAAAGCCGCCGCAGTTGCACTAAGGAACGCAATAGGGATTGATCCAAACATTGAGGGTAGTCCCACCACTAAAGGAATGATGTAGTATATGGTGAAAATATCAATTTTTGATTATGGAGCAGGAAACATTTTTAGTCTTCAATCATCCTTGCAAAGAAACGGAGCACAGGAGTATCAATCATAAATGATTTTGAAGAATCAGAAGTGGATGGAATAGTATTACCTCGGTGTCGGAAATTTTGATCCAGCAATTATTTCAATAAACAAATGTAAAACAGGATTCTCCCGATTTATTGAAAAACATTCCAGTTTTGGGAATATGCTTCTTTGGGAATGGAGATGTTATTGGAGAAAAGCGAAGAGGGACAATTAGCAGGACTGGACATAATTGAAGGAGAAGTATTGTTCTACCCAAAACTTGGTAAAATCCTCATATTGGATGGAATAGTTTGAGATAACAGACAAGAAGAGTAAATTATTTGAAGGAATACCAAATAAATCTTGCATATTTTATACTTTTATTATTATACTACACCTAAAAATAGCGACATAATAACATCAAAATCGAATTATGGAGTAATACATCCCTGCCTCAATAGAAATTGACAGTATTTATTAACCAGTTTCATCCAGAAAATCAGCTACAACTGGCGAAAAAATGATTAAAAACTTTATAAATATTTGCAAACGATCAAAATGAAAAGCATCGCAGCAATTGATTCATTAGATGGCCAAGTAGTAAGATTGGTTAACGGTAAATTAGAAAATAAAACCGTACGATGACAATCCATTAGAAGTAGCAAAAAAATGGAATCCGAAGGGGTCGATATGTTACACATAGTTGATCTAAATGCAGCTTTGAATACGGAAAGAACAATAGCGAAATAATATTAAAGATTATTGATTCGGTAAACATTCCGTTATTAGGTTGCAGGAGGTATCCGAACTATTAATAGTATAAAAATAGATTCTTAGATATCAAAAACCAATAAAGGTTGTCATAGAACATTTGCTTTCAAACAACCTGAGATGATAAAAGATATCAAAGAAAAGACTAAATCGGATCATAATTTCTGTAGATCATAATGAAGAATGTAATGATCTCCAGGATGGAAGGAATTTTCAGGCATAAAACTATTTGATGCCATCAGGTTTTACCAAGAACTGGGTATTACCGGTTCTTACAACAAACATTAGCAAAGATACGAGCTAAAGGTCCCGGATATGAAAACACATAATCAAAATAAATAATACCTTTAAAGACATAAAAATAGTTTCTAGCGGAGGTGTCAGCAATATAACAGACATATTAAAGTTAAGGAACGTTAATTGTTATGCAGTAATCTTAGGAAAAGCATTGTATGACGAGAAATTGAAAATAGAACATGTTCAAGAATTGATTTAACATGGCAGTGGCAAAAAGAATCATTCCCTGTCTGGATGTAAATAAGGGTAGAGTTGTAAAAGGTATTAACTTTAAGGAACTAAAAGATGCGGGAGATCCTGTCAAATTAGCCAAACAATATAGCGATGAAGGCGCCGATGAATTAATATTTTTAGATATTACTGCGGCTGAAGAACATCGTAAAACAATGAAAGATATTGTAAAAAATGTAGCTAGTGTAATAAACATACCCTTTACGGTTGGGGGCGGCATAAAAACATTGGAAGATGCACGCAATCTACTCTTAAGTGGTGCAGACAGGGTTTCAATAAATACCGCAGCAGTAGTAGACCCAGAATTGATCCAGGAATTAATGTGTATTTTCGGAAAGCAGTGTATAGTAGTTGCTTTGGATGTAAAAAGAAACTATGATCAAGGTGGAAAATATTTTTTTTCCAAGGATGGAGAAAAATATTGGTTTGAAATCAAGATTTTTGGTGGGAAAAAATCTACAGGTATTGATGCGATCGAATGGGCTAAAAAAGTTGAAAAAATGGGAGCAGGAGAAATACTTTTGACAAGCATAGATACAGACGGAACAGAAAATGGATACGATATTGAATTAATTAATTCGATTTGTGATAAAATAAACATTCCTGTTATAGCCTCAGGAGGCTGCGGATCGGTTGATGATATACTAAAAGTGTATAAAAAAACAGATGTCGATGCAGCATTGGCAGCATCTCTGTTCCATTTTAATAAGGCAAAGCTAAAAGATGTTAAAAATTACCTAGAGAAAAATAACATATTAGTAAGACCGTAACGCTAAGATAAGATAAATTATAAGGTAGTATTGGAAAAACAAAACAGTGACAATATTCTAAAATATTCTAAAAGTATTACTCATTAGAGGGCATTCATCATCCATCTAAAGTGTTTTGACGATATCAAAAGTAGAAAACTCCTTCTTATATTCCTCATTTATAATTTTAATATCTGTCACTAGGGCATCTTTAGGTCCCAGCTTACACCAACTAAGCATTTTATCAATATTAACATCCAAACCTTCCATTACAGATTCTACCCGTCCGTCTGACAAATTTCTAACCCAACCGACGATGCCTAGCTCCTCTGCCTTTTGAGCAGTGTTTTGACGATAATAAACTCCCTGTACCTTTCCACTTACAAAAATATGGACTCTAGTATAATTTATCAAAGTCAAAATCACCACGGGATATTTGAATCACATACAAAAAGTTATGAAATTAAGCCGCCTTCTTCTTCATAAAGATCCTTATAAGATGTACCTTTTCTTATTAATTTTATATTGCCTTCACAAGTTTTCATCAGAACTGGGGGCTTTGTTTGACAATGAAAGGGCATATTAAACACTAGAGAATAGGCTCCCACATTATAAAACAAAACATAATTCCCAATGTTAGCATATGACAGGTCGGATAGTTTGGAGGTAGGAAAAACATCCAACGTATCACACAACCTTCCCACAAGATGAATATTCTTCCCAGTATACTGTTTGTTAGAATTGGAAAAGTAAAGATGATTGTTATTGTTTTTGTTTGATATTACTTCCTGAGGATATTCTTGTTTAAGTAAAGCAGCATCTAACAAAAGATGGTATCCTGTATCTAAAATAACTATTTTATGATCATTGTATTCTTTAGTGTTTACAATTTTTGAAACCATTATAGATGATTCTGCAACTAGGTATCTACCACTCTCTATCATTAGTGTAAATTTACCATGAGAGGACACTAGATTGTTCAGTTTTTCTATATATACAGAGGACATTTCACTTGGGGTAGGAACGGGCTCGTTATAAAAAACAGGAGTCCCGCCACCAATATCCAGCGTTTTTAATGAAAAATTTGGGATCTCCTTTTTTAGTTTATTTAATAACGAATTTAGTCGGTCTAGAGCATTAACATAACACACAAAGTCAGTAATTTGAGACCCCAAATGAAAATGAAAACCTTCAAACTCCAATAAGGGATTATTAAAAATGGATTTAACAATGAAATAAGCCGAATCAACTTTCCCACCGTTTAGAGGAACTCCAAATTTGCCATTTTTGTAAGATGCACGCACCTCAGCTTTAACGCCTACTTCAGGATTCATACGTACCATTACTTTAGGAATAACGCCAACAACGTTAGCAGCTTGAGCCAAATTAACCAATCCAAAGTAAGAACTTACGACAATTCTCGTAACCCCGTAAGAAAGAACCTGTTTATACTCATCTAGTTCCTCTGTTACACTTGTGTAGACGATATTTTCAGGATTAATGTTTAATTCCTGTATAAAAAACAATTCTCCCAGAGAAGTAAGATCAAAAGTAATATTGTCTTTCACGAATGTTCTAAGTATAGAGGGATTAAAATTGGCTTTAATTGAATAAGCAATCTTTACATGACCATGGAATTTTTCATAAGCTCTGTTAAGTTTTAAAACTTTATCATGCAGAGCCTCTTCGTCTACTAGATATAATGGAGTCCCATATTTTTCAACAACTGGTTAATTTCTTCGTCTGTAAAGAAACGATTAATCTTAGATAACGTTACTTTGTTTTGAATAATTCTGTAGTATTTTCAACCATTCTTTTTGTGAAAGTTATTCAAGAAATTATACTTTAAACATTGCCCTTAAAAATTATTTTCATTTTAATAATTATGTTAAATAATTTATAATAATTTTTTATGCAATATCAATAAAAATATAAGAATGCAACTTTTTTTCAATTAATAAAGAAATCAAAATATGTAGAAAATAGAAAAATTACCTATAATGTATACTCGTAACTTTCTCACCTGACTTACTATCTCTTTGAGTTTTATCTTTACAGCATCTTCGAAATGTTTCATCGTTACATGTGCCTCGACATGTTTGCAGCGTTCAGGATTACTATATTTTGAAGATACTCATGCAACACGAGGAAATCGCCGTATTTGCCACAGCAGATACATCGCTCCACAAATCCATCTGTAATTTGGTGATTCTGTCGAAATCAAATTCGATGTCAGAAATAGTTTTCTGATGAATGAATCTCCAATATTTTCTTCTTGTAGCCTTGTCAGGTAGAGGCACATATACTATCTTGTCAAACCTACCAGGTCTTAGCAATGCAGGATCGATCATGTCCGATCGGTTAGTTGCGGCGATAATGACTACACTGGTTAATTGTTGAATTCCATCCAATTCGGTTAATAGTTGGGAAACGACTCTTTCAGTCACCATGCTGTCACCTCCCAGTCCTCTTACTGGTGCGATCGAATCTATTTCATCAAAGAAAACAACACATGGTGCAGCTTGTCTTGCACGTCGGAAAATTTCTCTGATCCCTCTTTCGGATTCGCCAACCCATTTTGACAATAATTCTGGTCCTTTTACGCTGATGAAATTAGCTTCAGATTCTGTTGCAACTGCCTTGGCAAGCATAGTTTTTCCGGTACCAGAGGGACCATGCATCAGAATTCCTTTGGGATTAGAGTGACCTAGTTTTGTATAAAGATCTGGGTACCTTAACGGCCATTCCACTGCTTCCTGTAGCTCTCGTTTAACATCATCTAATCCTCCTATATCATTCCATTCAACATCGGGAGATTCCAGATAAACTTTGGCATCACTTCTTTAAGAGCATTTTCAAAGTCAGACATGGTAACAATTAACTTATTCAATACTTCAGGATTTATTTTCTCATCCTCCAAGTTAAGTTCAGGTAACAATCGTCTAAGACATTTCATTGCAGCTTCCTTACAGAGATATTCCAAATCTGCACCAACAAAACCATGACTTACAGATGCTATTTTTTCTTGATTTACATCTGATTCTAAAGGCATGTTTCTTGTATGAATTTGTAGAATTTCTAATCTACCACGTTTATCAGGAACTTTGATTTCAATTTCTCGGTCAAATCGACCAGGTCTTCTTAGAGCTGGATCTATAGCATTTGGCCTATTTGTGGCAGCGATAACTATAACTTTACCTCTTGCTTCTAATCCATCCATCAAAGATAATAACTGAGATACAACTCTTCTTTCAACTTCTCCTGTTACTTCTTCTCGCTTTGGAGTTATAGAGTCTATTTCGTCGATAAACATTATGGAAGGAGCCTTTTCCTTGGTTTCTTTAAATATTTCACGCAGTCTTGCTTCAGATTCACCGTAGAATTTGCTCATTATTTCTGGACCAGAAATACTGATAAAGTGTGCATTACTTTCATTGGCCACTGGCTTTTGCCAACAAGGTTTTACCGGTACTGGAGGTCCATACAACAACACTCCCTTTGGTGCCTCTATACCCAGTTTTCAAATATTTCGGGATGTCGTAATGGCAGTTCTATCATTTCACGAACTTTTTGGGCTTCCTCTTTTAAGCCACCGATATCTTCGTATGTTACTTGGGAGTACTCCACGAAGAGTTTCTCCCCTTTCAGCAATATGAAATACAGTTTTTGAGTAACTAAAACGGCATCAACACCAGGACCTGGGATGACACCTATGACTTGAAATGTAAGTCTACCACCTCAAAATATGGCACCATCACATTGTCGCCTTTGATTAATGGGCATCTCTTCAAGAGCATCAGCCAAATATCGTTCATCAATTGGAGGAATAAGCTTTCTAATGGTGCAACTAGGCGACTTTTCTGCAGGAACAGCCAATCTTTCTAACGACACAGTGTCTCCATGTCATACCTCCATTACTTTCTAACCAGACCATCAACTCGAATTCATACCCTTCTTACCTTCGTCCGAAGGATAAAGAGGCAAACATTTTGCAACTGTTCTATGTTTACCTTTAATTTCCACGACATCACCTGTAGATGCGTCAAAGCATCCATAGATTCATAATCAATTCTAAAGCAACACCACGGCTCACATCTCGTATGAAGCTTCAAGTACCTTAGTGAATGATAAGGGTGTTTTGGCTCATAATTATATAACTACACAACTCTTTATAGTTTATTATCAAGAATTGGTCGATTTTCTCAGATATTCTTTTAATTTGAAAATTTCAAATTAAAGTTGTGTCTGATTCCATTATAATAGAAATCATCATACTATTAAAATTCCTAAAACTATCAAGAATAAATTTAATAGCGGGCCGTTGAGATCGATATATTAGATTTAATTGGGAAAGAGGACATTAGTAAGAAGAAGAGGGAAAGGAGGAAAACAATTTAGAGCAATTATAACTGGAAAAATATGCCCCACTAAATATCCTAATTTTGAGATTAATGAAGTTCATCATGGTATTGTAATGGATTTGGTATGAAGAGGAAGAGATGCACCAGTTGCTAAAATTAAATTTGATGACAATAATTATTCATATTTCCGCCCCAGAAGGCACAACAGTCGGAAGCAAATTGAGATAGGAAACGGAGCAAAACCTTTGTCTAAAAATATTCTAGACTTAGGATCCATACCAGATGGAACACTTGTTTGTAATATTGAAAAAATATTGGTGACGGTGGAAAAATTGATAAAGGCAGCCGGAACATCAGCAATTGTATTTTCACATTCAGTTGACAGTGTAAAGGTGAAATTTCCGTCAGGAATGATCCTAAATATGAATCTAAAATGCCGTACAATGATTGGAGTTGCTGCAGGAGTGGAAAATCAGAAAAACCGTTCCTTAAAGCCGGTAATAAAGCTAAATATATGCAATCTAGAGGAAGATTATACCCAGTTGTAAGAGGAATTGCTCAAGCAGCAGTATATCACCCTCACGGTGGAGGAAGACATCAACACATAGGTCATCCGTCGTCTGTTGGAAGAAATACCCCACCTGGTGCCAAAGTAGGTAATATTGCACCCAGGAAGACAGGAAGAGCAAGAATTAAAAAGAGACAATAAATTAAGAAATCCAAAAATAATTTATTGTAATGTATGATATCTCAAAAATACTTGGTGAAATAGAACTTGCTTTAAACACCAACAACTTTTTGAGATTAACTGCTTTAGAGGATCTTCATAAAAATGAAAAAGGAGATCCGTTTAAAATTTTAATTGGCACGATTCTTTCATCTAGAACAAGAGATGAAAATACTACACAAGCACTCATAAAACTATTTAACAAATATGAAGGGGTAGAAGAAATTTCTAAAGCTAATTTGGATGATATTAAAAAGGAGATATCATCCGTTGGTTTTTACAATATCAAGGCAGCTAGGATAAAACAAGTTGCAAACATTATAAAAAGTGAATTTCATGGACAAGTACCAAATAATGAAGAAGAACTGTTAAAACTACCGGGAGTAGGAAGAAAAACTGCAAATTGCGTACTCGTGTATGCATTCCAAAAATCCGCCATACCTGTAGATACTCATGTGCATAGAATTTGCAATAGATTGGGAATAGTAAATACAAAAAGTCCAGAAGAAACAGAAAAGGAATTGTCTGCATCGATAGACAGAAAACATTGGATTAGACTAAATTCTGCATTTGTGAGGTATGGCCAAAATATTTGCCTTCCGCTAAAACCAAAATGTAATTACTGTAATCTAAGACAAATTTGCAAATATTATAACGAAAACAAAGAAAACACAACCAAAGCAAGAAAAAGAAAAAGAAAAAAGGTCTAAGATTCGTATTTTGGGCACCTATCTTGATAACTTTAATTTCGCTTTTTCCAAAACAACAAGAATATCAAGGTTCCGCCTACACCTACTATCATTACTAATGGCATATAGTAAAGAACTGATTCAGTTAGACTGCCATTGAGAACTTCGAATTGGATAGAGCCCCCAAATGTAGAATTAGACATTGCAGGTTCATCTTTTCCATAAACTTCTATAGATCCCACGTCGAATCCGTTTAATCCAAGTTTATCTAATACTATCCTTTTTCCGTTGGTGACAGACAATCCTTGGACATTGGCGTGAGATACGGTTACCGGACCATCCGTAGACCATCCATTTTGATTGTTTTCATACATTCGCATATATCCAGTGTCATTTGTATTTACAGATACTATGAATCTCTTTGACTGGTCCCCAAACAACATCAATTCGATAAATTTCTCACTAGGAGGCGGCTCCTTAATTTTTATGATGGTTTTAGAAGCATTATCATTGTAATAGCTAAGATTGTTATATATCGAGATAATCCAATTATTTACCTTTGGTTCATTAAAAACATATTCAATCGGATTACGCCTATCAGTATTAGTATCATTAAAAGGCAAAACAAAACTTTCTGAGACATTGGTTTTGGCTGTTTGAAATTCTTGAGAAGTATTAGTTGATTGAGAGAAGGAGGGATTTGGGGGAAAAACACTCACCACCATAACAATAGTTAAACCTAAACCAAGAATTAAGAAAATGTGGTAATATGATAAATTATAACTCGAAAATTTATAATTTATTATCATACTAATCCTTCATAATGCGATTATATATTTGTAAATTACAAATAAATCATTCTACAAATGGTCTTGGATAGGATAATATTACTTTAGAAATTTCAGGTCTCATTAGATGAGAAGGAGGTAATTCGCCTGAGGAAAACATTTTTCGCATTTTGGTTCCACTTAATTCTTCCCTATAGTCCAAATAATGAGGACATGTGCGGTCGTTAACATAGCTTTGACATTTTTTACAGTAATAAAAAGCTGGAAAGAAGATAGGTTCGATTTCAAGTTCTGGATAATCTTTAAAAATATCGTGAGCTGCAAATGGGGAATAATAATTACCCACACCAGCATGATCCCTGCCTATTATTATATGAGAGCATCCAAAATTTTGACGCATAATGGCATGATGAATAGCTTCTCTTGGTCCGGCATATTTCATTTCGGTATGTAAGGTAGAAAAAATGATTCTATATTTGGGATAATAATTATCTATCAAGACCGTATAGGAATCCAATATTACTTCGTCTTTAAAATCTCCTACCTTTTTTTTACCTATTAAGGGATTTATGAATAAACCATCGTAAATGTTTAATGCAGCTTTTTGTAACATTTCGTGAGCCACATGTGGAACATTTCGGGTTTGAAATGCAACTGTACTTTTCCAACC
>JARFXS010000107.1 GCA_029194465.1 Candidatus Nitrosocosmicus sp. | reverse complement strand
AAAGCCGCTTTTTGTCAAGGTAGGTTTGGGCAAATCAGATATCATAGAAGTTGCAAAGACAGCTGAAAGTGCAGGTGCAGATGGGATTACCGCTATCAATACCCTCAGAGCGATGAAGATTGACATCGAAACTCGATGTCCGATCTTGGAAAATAAGATCGGAGGCCTTTCTGGAAAGGCTATAAAGCCTCTGGGAGTTCGGTGCGTATATGAGTTGAGCAAGAGTTTAAGTATTCCTATTATTGGTTGCGGTGGGATTATGACGTATGCGGATGTTATAGAATACATGATGGCAGGAGCTTCGGCTATTCAGATAGGTAGTTTGATAGGATTGAAGGGGATAAATTCGATTGGAAAGATTATCATGGGATTGCGTTCCTATTTAGAGTCCGCCAACATAAGCGACGTTAGGGAGATCGTAGGAATTGCCCATAGATAAGAACTTGATTAGAATGGTAGAAATTGAAGATGTCGTCCTCGAGTCACCCACGGTCAAGACTTTCATATTTAAGGATTCCCTGGGTAGTATATCAAGACCTGGACAATTTTTTATGGTTTGGATACCAAGGAAAGAAGAACTCCCACTTAGTATTATGGTAAGTGACAAGAAAAACTACGCTGCTATAACGATCAGAAAGAATGGTTATGGTTCCACCTCTTTGTTCAATAAAGGTAAAGGAGACAGAATTGGAATTCGCGGACCTTATGGAAATTCATTTTCATTTGACAAATCACATAGGAAAATTATTTTTTTGGGTGGGGGCACGGGGCTTGTCCCCCTTATGAGGCTCCTTTATTTCATAAAGCAGCATCAATGCAGATTTACATTCATTATAGGTGCTAAGACTAGATCCGAACTATTTTTTACTGAGTTGATATCCAAGTGGGCCGAAGAAAGCAAAATTGACTTGCTTTTCTCAACTGAGGACGGTTCATTTGGAAAGGAGGGTTACCCTACAGATATTTTAAAGGATTTTCTTATTGATAATAAAGACATTGATATCATTTACACTTGCGGACCCGAAATAATGATGAAAAAAGCATCTGATTTGGCAATAAAGAATGGTATCCACGTCGAGGCTAGCATAGAAAGATATATGAAATGCGGGATTGGAATTTGTTCAAGTTGTTGCATAAATGACAAGCTCGTTTGTATAGATGGTACTATTTTTAACGAAATAGAGATTCAAAAACTTACCGAATTTGGGGTTTGTTACAGGAATAAATCGGGTATCCTTACTCAATTTTGAATATAAATAGATACAATGTACCTTAATGCTGAAAGACTCTGGCATATCTTGACTTGGAACCATAAATTTCAGATAAATCCTCTATCAATTGAAATAACTAGGATTTAGATAATACACGGTCAAGGTGCACTCTAAAGTAATTGTTTTCTTGGAGAATAGTTTTATATTCTAAAACAAAATAATTCTATATAAATTGTCATCCATTTCGATTGCTTCTGATGATAAATATGATCAAAATAGGGGAAATAACAGCAACCAAAAATGGGTTACACTTCATCATAATGGAGTATGCTTTCCTCCCGAGTACATAGCAAAGAATTTGTCATTCAAAATAGATAAGCAACTGTACGCACTAACGAAGGATCAAGAAGAATTGATCTATGCGTGGACAAAGAAGAAGGATACTCACTACGTGCAAGATCCTGTATTCCAACAAAATTTTTTGACAGATTTCAAGAAATTATTACCCAAAGAAATCCGAGAGGGTCTTCACAACATGGGACAATTAGATATGAACGATTTTATGACCTATGTTGATTGTGAGAAGGCGACAAAGGAACGAGAAAAGTTAGCTTGGAGTAACCTGCCCCGGGAGGAAAGAAAAAAGATAGCATTAGAGAGAAAAAAAGAGAGGGAAAAATTAAGAAATTATTTCGGGAAAGCAGTAGTAGACGACACTGAGGTAGAAGTGGCAAATTGGTTAGTTGAACCTCCAGGATTGTTTATGGGCAGAGGACAACATCCATTGAGGGGTAGATGGAAACCTCGTGTCAAACCCGAAGATGTCATACTTAATCTGGGTGAAGAGGCAGGTGTTCCAGAAGGGCCATGGCAAAAAGTAATTCATGATCATAGCTCTACCTGGTTAGCATCTTGGATAGAAACACTGACTGGAAAAAGAAAATATGTTTGGTTACATGATTCATCTGTAATCCGTCAGAATTATGACAAGGCCAAGTATGATAAGGCTCAAAATCTTGAAAAACATATTGAAAAGATAGAACGAGAGATCGTGAAGAAAATGACATCAAACGATCATGATAAGAAGAAAATCGCTACTGTCTGTTATCTGATAATAAAAATGGCTATGAGAGTTGGTGATGAAAAGGATCCTGATGAGGCAGACACAGTGGGTGCAACAACCCTCAGAAAGGAACATTTAAAATTCAAAGTAATTGACGAGAAACATAAAGTATTGGAGTTTAGTTTTCTTGGAAAAGATAGTGTCCCTTGGCAAAAATCACTATTGATCAATTCTGATGACAAATTACTTTTATTTAACAATCTAAGTCTGTTTACAAAAAGCAAGAAGGAAACAGATCCTATTTTTGATAATATAAACTCCATGAAAGTAAATGCGTTTCTTAGGAATATAGACCCTAAAAATGTTCCCGGACTTACTGCAAAAGTTTTTAGAACTTTTATCGCTACAAATATTGTCAAAAAATCACTTAAAAATCCTCCAATAACAGTGAAAACCGAATCAACGGAGTTTGAAAAGCTTTATGTTGCCAAATATGCGAACTTGCAAGCTGCCATAACATGTAACCATAAGAAAGGAATAGATCCAAAAAATCCAGCAAGTATTAAAGCGATTGCAAGATATGACGAGTCCTTGAAAAAGAAAACTGAAATCATTAACGGTCTAAAGACAGACTTGAAAAACCAGAATTGGAAAACAGAAAAACAGAAATCGAGATTAGTTGAAAGGGTACAAAAGCTAGAATTCCAAGTAAAGTTACAAAAAGAGACAATGGAATATAATTTAGGAACTTCTTTACGAAATTATATAGATCCCAGGGTGTTTCGTTCGTGGATGAATATAGTTGAATTGGATTGGAACAAGATGTATACAAGTACACTGCAGAGAAAATTCCTATGGGTAGATAACATTACAAAAAAGGAATTGAAAGCAAACTTTGCTTTGTGAGTCTGATCGATTGATTCATTCCTTTCAAAATCCTTCACCTCATGAATAAGGATTGCAATCTACATCCCCTCAATAGGGTTACTGCTATTTGCAGCAATAATCTTAACAAGATACTTTTTCTGAGAACCCGAAAGGCTGAGAATTTGAACAATTTGAGTCTCCCAGGTGATTTTGTTAGGTTTGGCGAATTGGCTGAAGAAGCTTTGCGGGAGGACCATTTTTCATCAAACAACACTTTGTGTAGAACTCATTGAAATTTTGGGCATCTATTCAAATATCGACGACCAAATTGGATCACATATCATCGAATCAGTATTCGTTTGTATCATTACAAATATTCCTGGAAAGGGATTGCAGACTGGTTCGGCTCAATTTGTGTGGATGGACCGCGATCAAATTGAAGGTATGGAATCTAGTATGTATAACTTTAAAATTATTAAAGACTATTATTCATGGAGGATCCAAAAATCAACATTTTGGACCACCAAACCATAAAGCCTGAATTATACTGTAAAGCCTCTAATAGTAGCAATGGCTGATTGTGTCAGCTTAATGGTGAATGCGGATGCATTGTCAGACTGAACTTTTGAAAGCCTCTCCAAAAAGCTAGTCTTGTCTTTTCCTCTTTCAAACATTCCTCCGGACTCTTTGATACAAAGTGGAAATCGTTGTAACTTTATTCCATTTGAAAATAAGTAAACTATGAAATTTAGATAATTCTTAATATCAGAATAATCCCATTTCTTTTCCTCACACAACATTATCCATACATCGATTGAATTTTGAAAAAATGCCCTTTCGCGAAGCTCTTCTAAACTCAATATGATCTTACTAAGTAGAAGGGATTTAAATTCTAATCTACAAATATCTTATCGTTAATTTGGTACCTTGAACCAAAATCAGGTTTTATTCCAAGTGGGGTATAATCCCCAGATGAACAGGAGAAACATAATTCGCTTTTTTTCAAACCTATGCCTTTTGCGAGATTCACATTATCGTTATAACAAACATCATCGGCTCCTATAATTCTGGCTACTTTGTTGCCAATAATACCTAAATCCACTTCACTCTTTGCAACCTGAAATGCTATCAATTCTTCTTGTGATGGAAAATCAATTCCGGCGTAACATGGATATCTAATAGGTGGATACGTAACAACCATTGAAATTTTTTTGGCTCCTGCTTGTTTGACCGACTCGATTATTGCTTTAGAACTCGTTCCCCTTACTATACTATCATCCACAATTATCACATGCTTATTTTCTATCATTTCTCTGATTGGCATAATATTTTGGTTGATTTCCTTTCGATCTTTAACTAATGGTTCTATGAAGCTCCTCATCGAGCCTTTCTTGCTATATCTGTCCTTTAGCAAACCTTCTTCAAATGGTAGTCCGAGTTTTAGGGCATATCCTAAGGCTGCAGGCCTTGAAGAATCAGGCACAGGGATTACCACATCAGCATCATCGATGGGAAATTTAAGTGCTAAATATTCCCCTATCTTTTTCCTTGCAAGATAAATATTTATTCCTTCCATTATTGAGCTTGGGTGCGCAAAGTAAGTGAACTCAAATGCGCAATGCGCGTGATTACCAGATTCAGAAAATCTTTCGGATTTAAAACCGTTCTTGTCTATCCTTATCAACTCGCCTGGTTCAATATCTCTCAAAAGAATTGCACCAACAGTTGACAATGCACACGATTCTGATGCAATTATGTAAGTGTTGGTATCCTTATGTAATCCCAATACAAGAGGTCTAAATCCTTTAGGATCTCTTGCAGCATATATCGTATTTGAGTCGGTTAGAAAAGTAAAACAATAAGATCCTACCATTTCATTTTTGAGTATTGCCATTGCGGCCTTCATATCATCCTTATTTTTAAGAATACTAACTAGCCTTTGGGCAGCAACTAGAGTATCTGTCATATTCTGTGGTGTAAAGGTGCAGCCACCAACCATGGTAGAAAGCTGTTCGGCGTTTGTAATGGTCCCATTGTGAGCAATGCATAAATCTTTGACTTTTAGTGGCTGCGCATTCTCTAAAGAACTTGAGCCAAAAGTAGAATATCTGACATGACCTATCCCGATATTAGAGGAAAATTTTGTAATTAATTTATCAAATTCATTTGCCGAGCCCGAAACCAAACCGGTTTTTTTAAAAGGTAACTTCTTTGGTACAGCAATACCCCATGACTCTTGTCCTCGATGCTGTAGTGATCTAAGACAATCTATCAAATAAGGTACTACGTTTTCTCCTCCCAAAGAAAATATGCCAACTACACCACAATTTTCGTGAACCATTAGAAGACATATCTCCGTTAATCTTTCTATTTAATATTTAGAACACATATGATAAAATGATTTGTAGTAGGTTTGCTAGGCAAAAATGAAATTCATTAGATATGTTTTTCAAATAGATTTGAAAAGGACCTATGATAGGCTTGAGAAATGTTCTTTAACGAACTTTTGAAAATTGTTTTTCCTTTATTTTCAATTATACAAGTTCTATCATCTGAACTACTTCCAATT
>JARFXS010000010.1 GCA_029194465.1 Candidatus Nitrosocosmicus sp. | reverse complement strand
GTCAATCTTCATCGCTCTGAGGGTATTGATAGCGGTAATCCATGCACCTGCACTTTCAATGCAATCTTTGCAACTTCTATGATATCTGATTTCTTAAACCTGTGACAAAAGCGGCTTTGTCGTATCCTTCTTGATTGATTTGATAATATCCTATACAAACCAAATTGACATCATCTCCGATTTCCATTCCCATTTTTCTGCGTAGGACGGGACAGATTTAATTCAAAGCCAATATATTAAGATCTGAACTTGTTGGCAATGACGGAGAATTCACTGATCTGATCAACCAAACTTATAATTAACGGTCCATTATTCTCAGAAATTTCCTTTGAAAACGACTCTGTCCCAGGATTTGCCAGTCCGACGGCATTGATGCAACTCATGTTATCTATGCTGACTATCGTTGGATTTCTGTAACCTTCACGGGGCAAGCAGACTAATCGATTTGCTTACAATAGCCCAGCACCGAGGTTGTATAATCGATTAAATATATTTGACAACCCCAAAATGCCAAGAAATACAATCACTGGATTTCTTAAATCTAAACCTGCAATCTTTATAGGTATATCATAATCAATTCGCTATAAAAAAATCATGTTTTACAATTCTTAAAAATCTATCGGAGGTCCTGGTTCCTTATTATGGAAAATTTAACAAACTCGTCCATAACAATAGATTGTTAACGCAATATACTTGTAAGTCGCATTTCTGGGATATCAGTCAAACTCCCATATTACCGAACCGCCACTCGCAACTAGCCAAGCGATATTGCATTGTGAATCGTTATCAGGATGAGGTAAGAACTAAACAAATGGATAGATAATTTTGGTCAGATTGAACTCGATTACAAATCATACTAAGGAGTAAAAGTTAAAAAGTAATCATTCTAATATATTTCGTGAAACAAAAACACGCCACATTGTATGACGTCTACGATTTCAGAACTTTATGATCGGATAAAAGGATATCTTAAGTCTCTAAAATTCAAGTTATTTATGAAGAAAAGACGAAAATATTTGGACCTTAAAGGCACACAAGGGTGGTAAGGCCAGTGTTATCATGGGAAATGTCAGGGACGTGGAGGTAATGATTAGCGGGGCTAAAGTGCAACCCCTTACTACGACATTGTGTCGAACTGGGCGTGGGGTAAAGATATTGTGATTCCTACTGTAAATAGCAGGTGCCTTAACAGCACGGAATAGCCGCTGCTCCCGTGAAAGCTTACTATTGAAGCTATCGAGGCTCTCATTCGAGAAAAAATTTTGGGAATTTATTACCACGAACTTATCTGAAATGGAGGGAAAGGGAACAATGTCTACCATTGTAACTGTGACGCCATGAGTTAGTGATTTTGGGATAAGCAAACCTGGTCATAATTATTTTTTGTAGATCAGACATCTTTGGGGTTTACGATTCATAGAAGAATGATAATCTCGAAACGGAAACCAGCAAGATCGGATTAATTAATTTGTTAGATATTAATACAAGTAATGTGCCAAAGCCTATCGAAGTCGAACAACTTGGATAAAGATGGGCTGCAATCAAAATAAGTAGTCCAAAATCCATCACAATTTCAAATTATGACCAGAATTCTAGCAAGAATAAATTGATTTTATGTATTATTAGTGAGTGATTGTGGACCTGTTTTTAGGGACAAACAAAAATAGCGATAAGGGCAAAGATGCTGCTCCATATGCGATCTCAGTCGGTGGCGGAATTTAATGATAAACCCAGTTTCGTGTTATATTTAGCATTACACAAATAATTCCTATTGTAACGTACTCTTTAGTCACAGAAGAAATTTTGCTACGTTAAATCTTTGATAGTGATTTGAGTGATAAATAACCGGCATTATGAACATAACTGTTGCTGCTGCAACTGCGTAAAGTGATACTGAGGACTATGTTATCTAATAACTGAAAATAAAGCTGGCTGACTTACTGTGATATTCAACAGAGAAACAAAGAAAATTGAGGATGCAACTGCTAAGATTTGACACCAGCGCATACCAAATCCGACTCTGTCATAGTCTTCCGTAGAGGTATTCTCTACAGAACTACTGGTAAATGCCTGTAGAATCTTATGAAAATGATCATAAGGGCAATAATGCCAGGCCATATGCGATCTCAGTCAATTAACTTTGGAATTTAATGATAAACCAGACCTATAGGTATAGTAGCATTACGCAGATGATACCTATCAGAGTATATTTCTTGGTTGCTAAAAGATAAATCTCCACATCAAACTTGTGATAGTGTAGCATATGATGAACCACAGGCATTATGAACATAGCAGTCGCTGTTGTTACTGCATAAAGTGCCGCTAGGAGAACTAAGTTGTCAAATAATTGAAAGTAAGACGGAGGGATTTACTGCTATCTTTAACCCTGAAAACCAAGAAAATCGAGGATACGGCTGCTAAGATTTGGGACCATCGTAGAAGAAGCGCCAACCTATCATATTTCTCAGAAGAAGATCGCTTTATGGGATCATCGTCTGGAAGAAGACATGTGATAACATTTTGCTTTCAATCTAGTAACTATATAAACTCTACCATTTAGCAATCAATTTCATGTCTTATTATGCCCTCTCTCATCTATAGGGGTAGAATATAGCCAATAACTGCATAGCAGGTTATCCAAAGTGCTATGCATAAAATTTTCGAATATTTGTTTTTACAATCAAAAAACATTATTTAATCGATCCATGACCATTCAAAACAACGGATAAGGTGACAAATCAAACCCCGGAAATTATTTTCGAAAATTTAGTAACATGTTCGAACAGTCCAATTTCTGTGAAGTGCAAACTCATTTTAATGCCTTAGTCTTCATGCACAAAAACAAGATAAAGATAAAAAAGGCAATAATGCCAGGCCATATGCGATCTCAGTCGGTAATTTGGAATTTAATGATAAACCCAGACCTAGGTAATGGCTAGCATTACGCAGATGATACCTATCAGAGTATATTTCTTGGTTGCTAAATGATAAATCTCCACATCAAACTTGTGATAGTGTAGCATATGATGAACCACAGGCATTATGAACATAGCAGTCGCTGTTGTTACTGCATAAAGTGCCGCTAGGAGAACTAAGTTGTCAAATAATTGAAAGTAAGACGGAGAATTTAATGTAATATCTAAGAAAAAACAAAGAAAATCGAAGAAGAAACCCAATACAATAGCCCAGTCTAAAAGTGATCCGACTTTAGAATAGTGTTCTGTAGAAACTCCCTAGAGGATCGTCGTCTGGTTCAAATGACATTGGTGGAATATCTTAATCAATCTTTACTATTTAAACTGGGGTGTGAACTGAACCGCAAGTGAATTATAAGAAATAAATGAGATCATAATATTTTTAGGAAGTTAGTTTTGAATATTTCAGCCTTGGGAAATTTGGATTTGAATTAGGTAGCAGTAGCAATAGTGATAGTGATAAAATCAAGTATACGAGCAATATTCACTTTTTACAAAAATAATCATCTCATATTCACTTGACTATTTCCTACACTTTCAAATCATCCATATCTTAGAAATAGCATAACGCATATAGGGAATCGAGTAAAATAATTTGATTTTCTCAACCCATTTTATGTATTAGTTACAATGTTAATCATATATTGCTCAAATATTGGTAAAATACATTTGATTGAAATTGAGATGGTTTTAGAGTATGATCGAACGCCCAAAGAGATAATTTTCTACTATGCTAGAAAATTGACTTACATAATCTAATTCTTAATATAGAACACTTTGTGCATGCTAAACACTATCATTATCTAATCTCATTTTATGCGTATTCTTTAGATATTTATCCAGGAATTGCTTCATAAAACATTGAATCCTAAGTATCGTCTGCTTACTATTAATAAGACAATCGGGATGGGTTAGAATATATTATGCGTATATTTTATTTGATTTGCTTACATACATCAGAGCTGGGCTTGCCGGGGAGTGGCTCAGCCTGGTCAGAGCGTTCGACTCATAATCGAAAGGTCGCGGGCTCAAATCCCGCCTCCGGCACTTTTTTTATTTTAAATATATAGTTCTGTAAAATTTATTAAAAATCATACAATCTTTATCAATAATGTAATTGTTTAGCAATATTTAAATTAAGCATAGCTGAATATCAGTTGATTTGCAAAAATCAAAAAAACCTCGAAAGAATTCTCGAAATAGGTTAATATTATCTCAGTTATATCGACGATGACCAACTATGCCAATAATTAATCTATTTGATTTTTTTGCTGATGATCCTAAATTTTGGGTGACGTATAAACGGAAAACAAATCAGGAATAGACATTTTTGCGAATCAGGTGTTGGTTGAAACTTCTCCAATCAGTATTTCTATTGTAACTATCCCATTGTTCATAATTTATGACCTTTTCTAGATCGAGTCTATTTAACCAGTTTTGAGATTGTAAATCAGGTTCGACTTCGAACTTTTTTACATATCCAAGACAAAGATATGCTATAGGCTTAACGGCAGATGGAAGTTTTAGAATCCTTTTCAAGTCTTTATTGTTGATGATGCTGACCCAGCCAACACCCATATTCTCAGCGCGGGCGGCAAGCCACAAATTTTGTATAGCGCAGCAAACACTATAAATCCCAGCCTCCTTAATGGTCATCCTCCCTATTACATAGGGGCCAAACCGCTTGTGATCATAAGTTACGCATATATTTAGATCAGATTCGATTATTCCTTCTAATTTCAGATCTAAATATTTCCTTTTCCTTTCTTTATCTTTTTCTAGCAGTTCAATTGATTTTAGTCTCTCTTTGGTAAATGATTCTTTGATACACAAACGACTCTTTCTGTCCCTAATTAAAATAAAATTCCATGGTTGTGAATAGCCTACTGATGGTGCGTGATGGGCGGCCGTCAGGATCCTCAATAAAACCTTATTACTAATCTTCTTCTTAATGAAATTCCTCCTTACATCCCTACGTGAGAAAATTATTTTATAAAAGATCTCCTTTTCAATTTCGGAAAAATGCCCCATCTTATTGTCTGTCAATTATCTAATATCAGAAGGGACTAACTTTCAATATAGATTTATACTTCAATATGATCAGATTTTATCAAAATGTAACAATTATCAACGAAATTCTTCCTGAGGGAAGGACAATATCGTAGATCGACCTTAGCGATCTGGTATCGAGATCAACTACGACAAGTTACCTCTGAAAATTTGTTAGATTGGTAAGTTTTTCTTGGATCGATCCAATTTTTTTGGCAATTCAACATCAAGATTTTTACAGTTAATGAATTTGATCCAAGTTAGCCGAATGGATATATCACCTCCAATTTGCAGAAAATAATAATTTTAAGATGAAATTAAGGAGACTCTAAACCGAAATACGGATATCCTTAGCAAACTATTTAATCCGACTTGACCTGATGATCGGGTACCTTGTCCGAAGGTGTCTTTGTAACTGGGACTGATACTGGCATTGGAAAAACTTTGATAACAGCCTCGCTAGCTTGGAAATTCTCTAGGGAAATTAGAAAGATCTGTGTAATGAAACCGTTTGCTACAGGAAATTCAGAGTATTCAAACAAGTTTAGGTCCAAAGATCTAGCAATCCTGGCTAGGGCCATCAAATTCGAGGAAAAACAAGAGAATTTGAACCCGTATTTTTATTCTCTACCTTGTTCACCATACATGGCCAGCTCATTGCTAAACTTACCTCCTCCATCATTAAGATATGCAATCAAAAAATTCAAATTATTGCAGAAAAAATATGATTATCTCCTAGTTGAGGGAATAGGTGGGATAATGGTGCCCTTAAACCCCAAGCATACATTACTAGATTTTATCAAATTAACAAAGCTAGAAGTCGTAATTGTTACGACTCCGAAATTAGGAACATTTAATCATACTTTGCTTACCGTAAAAATTTGTAAGTCAAGTGGAATTCCGATAAAAGGATTGGTGGTAAATAAAATGCCCCCTCATCCAAGCAAGGTTGAGGTAGTAATCCCTTCATTTATCCAGGAATTTACAAATTTGCCTATATTGGGCGTAATCCCAACTTTGCACAATTTCAAAATTAATGAGTCGACATTCTCTGAAATTTCAAGACTCATTGATATTGATGTTAAGAATTAACCACAATCTGATTTGTCAGGAATAATCTGTCGTACTATTCTGTCATTGAAAAACGATGCTGGGAAATGGTTTTGATAAATAGTCATCTTTTTTTATTATGCTTATATTATTCAAGTATCAAAAGCGTGACCATATCAACACATTCCAAGATTGATCTGAACCAGTATTTTAATTAATATCCTAGGTTTAATGGATGGTTTTAGATATTTATATTTTTCCTAATTTCTTTACATACAACTTATACGCTTCTAAATACGATTTTTTATCTCCAATATCCATGAAACTCCCCTCTTCTACTATGAACGATTTTACCTTCTTTTTTGACTTTATTGATTCTCTTACTGCCTCGTCCATCCCAAAGGAGGTAGAAATTGGAATCAAATCTAAAAACTCAGGTTCAAAAACATAGCATCCTATATTTATCAATCCAGAAATCTCTGGTTTCTCCTTCCATTCGGATACGAGCATCTTTTCACTGTCACTAAGCTCAATGAATCCATATTTGAGATTCGTTTTATAGCTAGAAAGTGCCATAGAAATAAAGGCCTTATCTTCGAAATGGTTTTCAATCATCTTATCGAGAGGAAATTCATACACTGAATCGCCGTATAAACAAACAAATGGTTCTTTTAGATGGTTAGCAGCAGTTTTCAATTGTCCAGCGGTGGCTAATGGTCGATCTGATCTGGAATACTTTATATTTATCCCGAACCGGGTGCCGTCTTCAAAGTAATCTTCTATAGATCTGTGCAAATAACTCACACAAATAATTATCTCATCTATCTTTTTAGATTTGACAAGCCATTCAACCAAATATTCAAGCAGTGGTTTATTGCCCAACGGCAACATTGGTTTTGGAATAAAGAATGTATAGGGTTGTAACCTTGTCCCAAGACCACCAGCTAATATTACTGCTTTCACAGAAAATAAGAATAATTGAACATTATTTAAAATATTAGTTGTTGAGATAGTATTGTAGAATAACTCTTATTTTTTCTAAAACCTGTATTGGATTTCGTCCAAATATTATAACCATGGGCTCCTTTCCAAAATCGCCATCGTGATAAACTATTTCTGCATCCGGATTTTGTTTAAAAAGCTCACTAATCCCCCATTTTATCGAGGATCCTTCTTTCTTCTTAACTTCTTTTTGTTTCGTAAGCTAAGAATAGCAAGAGCACCGAAAATTATTTTCGCAAATCTCTCAATGATACTTGGATTGTTCCGAATATTGATGGCGGACCTAAGTAATGAATTAAATTTGATGGCTGTTAAAATTGCGCTAGAAACGATTTGCAGGGAAGTTCGGAGTGGACGACATTTGGAGTTCTGATACTGTTTCCCAAATCAATCAATCTGCCCAAAACCCCTGCAACATCATCAGAATTTTTGGGCATCTCTATTGAATACACAAAGTTTGTTTTGGTCTCTGGAATTAGTTCAAAAAAATTAGGCATTTTTTCCAATTTTGATACGGCAGTTTGCAATTCCATCAAAACTTTAAATTTTTCAGAGTTGTCATAAATGTGATCTAGTGGATTAGAGACAAATACCCCATTGCCAATTTGCTTCGAGTTTTTTAATGCCTCGTACACATACGAATTTGATAATTGGAATGACTCGCTAATATTATACCCTTTAGCTAAAAAGGAAGCGATAGCAGCAGAAAAGTTACATCCAGTGCCATGTGTATCACCAATCTCCAATCTTTCATGTCCAATTTGTTGTGGTTCAAGGTTTTTATCTCTAAAAAGTAAATCCATTACTTTTGCATGTTTAGACGAATCATGACCACCTTTAATAATTACATTGGAGGCTCCTAAATTGAAAATCTGTAATGCAGCTTTAGTCATTTCATGCCTATTTGTTATCCTGATTCTTGAAAGTAATTCGGCCTCCCTAAGATTAGGCGTAATTACATGTGCTATTGGAACGATTTCTCTTTTGAAAAGCTCAAATGAATCCTCATCTAGCAATTTGATACCAGTACCAGAATATAGGACTGGATCAACTACAATCGGGTTCTTAAAATCACCTAAGATACTCTTGACAATTTTTATTATTGATTTATTATAAAGAACACCCAATTTTATGACATCTGGTTTAATATCTTCTAAAGTAGTAATTATTTGATTTCTAAAAAATTTTGGAGGTACTACCAGAATATCAGAAATTGTCTTGGTATTCTGAGCAGTTAGTGTAGTTATTATTGTTGTACCATATACACCCAAGGCCGAAAATGTCTTTAAATCAGCCTGTATGCCTGCGCCAGCTGATGAATCACTCCCTGCAATGGTCATTACCTTTTTCAAACTTTTGATACCCTTCTATTAAGTTGAAGTAAGCTCTAAATTAATGTCACTTGCAACCTCAGAGGTTAAATCCTAGATTTATTAAAAATTGTAAAACCTAACATAAAGTCAGTTGAATTTCACATCATCTATGAATGATGTATTGATGTGATCCACATAGAAAACTGCGAAAATTTCTGATTTAGCCTTGTCTTTACCCTAAATATCGTTATTGTATGATTATCAAAACAAGGCATAATTACAAAAATCCTAAGCACAGCAGACAAGTAATCATAACTGTTAAATATGCATTTCATGTCAATTTTTCTGATTATTATTGAGTAAGCCTATGGACCTTGGTAGTTTGAAGGTTGGTTCTTATATTATCATTGACGGAGAACCATGTAGAATTGTTTCTTATGATCATAGTAAGCCAGGTAAGCATGGTTCTGCTAAAGCCAGAGTGGCAGCTATGGGTGTTTTCGACGGTTCAAGGCACAGTTTAGTTGCTCCTGTATCAGCAAATGTTGAAGTTCCCCTAATAGACAAAAGGAGTGGACAACTCATCTCGGTTGCTGGCCAAGTTTTGCAAATTATGGATCTCGAAACATTCGAAGTTTTTGAAACATCTGCAATTGAAGATGAAATTAGAGATAAACTCAACCAAGGTGGCGAAGTTGAGTATTGGAAAGTATTGGAACGTGTAAAGATTGTCCGTGTAAAAGGATAATACAGATACGAAGCAGATCTAAATAGAGGACTTATTCACTACTATCTCTTCGATAGAAGTAAAAAGCTATCTAGTAGACCTATGAATAATACGTTTTATCAATCTATTATTACGATTATATTACAACCCATTACTAAATTGGTTATTCTTCTCCCCGAAGGATTATGAAAAACTTCAAAAAGTATGTTATGATGCATTTAAATAATAATAATGTTCACATTACTTAATTGGAACAGCAATCAAAAATAAAGTTTGATCTTCATTTACCACTTATTTTAATTCATACACCCTACGGGTTAAAATTCTTTGATAAAGTTTCCCAGACGAGGGTTGCGAGGTTTTATGCAAAATTCAATACTTATTTAATGCCACTTATTACAATTATGGCTTTATTTCTAATAATAGGATCAGTTGCTGCATTATTTTCCAGCGAAACTATTAGGGAGGGAGCTCGTGGAGTAGGCCCTCAAGCTAATTTGTTGATACCTGGTCTTAATCCTTATTTGCCAATTTGGGAAGGTTGGGTAGCTTTGGTAGTTACCATCATAGTCCATGAGGCAGGCCATGGAATAATTGCGAGAGTTTACGGAGTTAAGGTCGAATCTACTGGACTAGTGTTGTTTTTAGGAATACCAATTGGGGCATTTGTGAATATTGAAAGAGACGAACTTAATAGGATTTCAACTAAGCAGAAAAGTTCTATCCTGACTGCAGGTCCCATGACAAACATAGTATTGGCTGCTATTTCCTTATTTGTAATACTGTTGATAACTTCCACTTTAGTGATAACTAAGCCCATGGACCCGGCATTATATGGAGTAGTTATAACAAATGTCAATCAAGGTTCTCTTGCTCAATCTATAGGCCTTGACAAAGGTACCACAATCCAACAAATTCAGAGCAACCAGATTCGAAATCCGGTGGAGCTAAATGATAACTTAAACGCCAATTTGGGAAAATTAGTAACGATTGGAATCATAAATGAAGATGGAGTGAAATCAACAAAGCAGGCAACCCTTCCTCCTCAAAGAGAGCCAGGAAAGGGAATCTTAGGGGTTTCCATTACCCCTGTTGCAGACCCAAAAGAGGTACTGGATCGATATAACTCTATGATTTATACTTCACCATTAGGTTTGCTTGCTCCACCAACATTTGTACAAGGTATGGTACCTTACTCTGACTTCATGGCCGACAAATATACTTCTCCTATCTTCGGTTCATATTACACAATACCTGCTAGCTTATTCTTTTGGCTTTGGTTCATTAATTTCAATGTCGCGATTTTTAATGCGTTGCCAATTGGCCCGCTGGATGGAGGTCAACTGTACAACACTTTGATAGATAAGAAAACTCAAAACAAAAAGGGAATTCTTAAGCATGCTTCAAAAATACTAACTTACGGAATGGTAGTTGTTGTGGTACTTTCAATTGCATTACCTTACATATTGAAATAATAAGAGGCATTAATATGATGAATCGATGTTATTAAACAGAATTGAGATGGACATTCAATAAGATGGTTACCAGGTCAAAAATATATATTTCATAATTTATTTTAGTTCGATATGGAAGTTCTCAGTAGAATATGTAGATTTCAGATTCTCGGCCTTGCTTGTTTGTCCTAAGGTAGCATTGACCCATAAGCATCCATTTGGATGTTCTTAATATAATATTTCACTTGGACTTTTTATGTGATATAGACAAACATCTATAATAGAATGTAAAAAAATAGGATCATTGAAAACTTCCCTTTTAAATTTTAAATTCTTTTATTGTCTTAATCATGTTGAAAAAAAATATCCTTTATATTTAGAAAGTCATATTACAGATCCATTGGATGGGAACGAATGCCTTGAAGGGTTCCTTATATGTCCAGAATGCAAAAGAAATTTCCTATAATAGAGGGGTTGCAATAATGATAGGTGACATAGTAAAATATGCCTCAAAACGAGTGTCAACATTCGGAAAATGGTTCTCAAATTCTAAAAGCGAAGAGATGAAGTCTTTCTTAAAAAATTTATTATTTGATATCGACAAGAATCATCGAAAGGAGGACCGATATGAGGAAGATGGTCAATATTTTCAAAGTTACAAATGGCTTCACAATGAAAATTTTGAAAGTGATAAATTTCTCCACCTTATGAGGTGGAAAATAAAACCATCTGATGTTTATCGTAAACTTACATCAAATATTCCTTTCAATCCTGAAGGAATAGCCTTAGACTTAGGATGTGCTTTAGGATTATCCACAATAGAATTGGCAAAAAAATTTTCCTTTGTTTTCGGGATCGACTCCTCATTCTCTTTTATTCGAGAAGCCAAGAAAAAAACAAGTGAACTAGGGGTAACAAATATAGAGTTCATTGTTTCTGATATTTTGGATCTGCCTTTCAGAATCAAATATTTGACCTTATATTTGGGTTGAATATTGTTGAATTCTTGCCTGTTGATGACCTTTTGCCCAAGATACATCATCTCCTAAAGCCACATTCCCTTTTTATAACAACTACCCTTACGATTACAATCGAGAAATTGTTTACAATAGAGATATGAATGACCAAATATTGCGTTCAACATTGGAAAAAAAGGTTTTGAAGTTACTCTTAGGACAAAAAAGAGGCGTTTATTCCTTGGATTCTGAAAGTTAACGAGAGACATACTTATTTTACTTTCTTGATCTTATCGAAGCAAGAAAAATATCAAAACACAAGTATTAAACTTATGTGACATTTTTCCTTATCAATTAACTGATATTATTTCTACAGTAAAAACTTATGAAACTTGTTCCAAAATCTAATTATACGAATTTACAAAAAGAGATAGCAGGTATAATGAAAATAGTATTTTTACAATCTCGTCTACTTCTTATTCATTCCTAGATTATAACGAAAGTGAGGTCGATAGTTCTATTCCTTCAAATTGTTCTTTATACCTATTTGGACGAGCCCTTATAACAAGAAATGTAGAATTGATAAATTCATTGTATGATTTAGAAACTGTATTTGTTCCTAAAAAGTTAAATTTTATTTCCGGCATCATAAGATCTACTACGGACGTACCAGTAGAGGAAATTGATGAAAAATACCTACGGTAAATTAATAAAAAGCGAACTAACGGTTCCTAATAAATTTGAAAGCGTCGAGAAAAATAATTTTGGGAACTCTGGAAATCATGTTCAACAAAATGCGCTCGTTACAAATAACAATTTATTGTTCCTTCCCTGCAACACAGTAATAGGAAAAAGGTCCACTAGAAAAAGTATCGAATACTACAAATTTCAATATCCATGGGAATTTTTAGACATTATACAGGAACTTCTAAAGAACGAAGTAACATTTTCAATTATTTCCAATAAAGCCTCCATCGCAAAAACTGCAATTATTGAAGGGCCGTGTATAATCGAAGACAATGTCGTAATAGATGATTTCGCAAAGATTAAGGGACCATCGTACATTGGTAATGGAAGCTTCATAGGAATGGGCTCACTAATTCGCAACAGTATGATTGACTATAACACTAATATTGGCTTTAACTGTGAAATTGGGAAGACTTATTTTTCATGCAATGCAAAAATTTCCCACCATAATGTAATTTTGGATAGCATTATTGGAAAGAATGTCTGGTTTGGTGGTTACTCAGGAACTGCAAACGTATTACTCACAAGAAAGAATGTCCAATATAGAATCAACAATGAACTAATAGATACCGGAAGAAATCATTTTGGAGCAGTTGTGTCTAATAACAGTGCTATAGGCGCCTCAGTAATCATCCTTCCTGGTCGAAAGATTCCTCCAGATTCTATTATTCCAGCTGGGACTATTTTTTCAAAATAATAGTTTTATCTAAAAGATACCAAACTTTTTTTTACTTAGGATGTTTTGTTTGTTACTTCATTGAATGACTTAAAAGCCATGGCCTCATCTTTTAGAGATTCCGATAGGAAATTAGTGGAAATTTCATTTAAAGTTTCATTACCAGTCAACAAATAATCCTTAAAGTATTGATAACTTTTGATCTCGTTATTGTAAGAGTTTACTAGGCTATCCTTTGCAGATTCAAATGCAGCCGGTGATTCCGTTTGGTTAAAATCATTCATCTGCTTTGTAAAATTTACCAAGTAGGTATCTGTCAAATCTGCCATCGTTTTATTGGATACTGTCCCCAATTCCCAATTCCCAATCTCATCTTGAAAAGCCCTGGTTAGATTCGCTGAACTTTGAGTGTAAATAGCAAAATAGTTTGCGTAGTCATTCTGCGTAGTTTGAACTGACGCCACATTAACATAAAATAATAATATAATGGCCACTGAGCATAAAGAAATCAAGAATATGGTCTTTGTTCTATTAGATTTGTTCATACAATTAAAAGGAATTACTTAGTTAAAAATTCTTGCGAAGTTCTTCAATTTTAAAACATTCTACTCAAATTTCAAAAGTCTCTAATCTTATTTTTGGGCCCCAATTAATCGCGTCTTCCACAACGTAAATCCCTTATGATCTATCAGTTCGACATTGAATTTTTTTGTAAGTTCCGATCTTATTTTGTCTGATTCCTTATAGTTTTTCTGAGAGCGAAACAAGTTTCTTTGGTATATTTGTTCCTCTATTTCATCGATCTCTTGCTGGGATATCTGGGGCATACTTAACCCGCTTATGAACATGAATTTTTTTAACAAGTCAAAAGCCGTGGTCAAGAATTCAATATCTACTGAAGTATCAACGGAAAAGAAATTATTAATCCTACTTGTGAATTTTAGAAAAACAGTCATCGCGTTTGCAAAATTCAAATCATTACTGAGATATTCTTCAAACAGTTCTAGATAACTTGTCAGCTCTTCAAGTAGGGATCGTTGGATTGATTCACATTTCTCATAAATAAATGAGTTTCTAGTTCGAAACTCTAATTCATAGTAGGCATTAGAAATCTGACTCCATTTCCGCTTTGTTTCATTAATAATATCCTGAGTATAATCTAGTGGTTTCGTATAATGAGATGAGAGGCAAAAGAGCCTAATCACGTTCGGTCCGACTTCTTTTAATAGTTCTGAAATCTTAATTGTATTTCCTATAGATTTTGACATTTTTTCAGAGTTAATTGTTACCATTCCCACGTGCATCCATAATTTTGAGAATTGGGTTTCAAATAACCCCTCAGATTGAGCTATCTCATTTTCATGATGAGGAAAAATTAGATCCTGGCCTCCTCCGTGAATATCGATATTAGGTCCTAGGTATTTTGAAGCCATAACTGAACACTCAATATGCCATCCTGGCCTCCCTTTTCCCCAGGGACTATTCCATGTTGGTTTAGTGGAACTAAATTTCCATAATGCAAAGTCTCTTGGGTCGTCTTTAGATTCATCAATCTCGATTCTCGCTCCAGAAATTATTGAATCTTTGTCCTTTTTGGAAAGCTTACCATATCCTGGGTATGATTTAACCCTAAAATAAATTCCATTTAATCCCACATAAGCTTTATTTTTTTCAACTAACTTGCCAATGAATTCAATGATATCTGGAATATGGTTCGTTACCTTTGGATAAGAAGTGGCTTTTAACACATTTAGGGCATCAAAATCTCTGAAGTAACTTTCTGTATACACTTGAGAAATATATTCTGCATCTGTATGTTCGCTAATAGCTCTAGTTATTATTTTGTCATCTATGTCTGTAAAATTTTGTATAAACATCACCTTTGACCCCTGGACTTCTAGGAGCCGCCTTAATACATCGAAAACTATTATGGTCCTTGCATGTCCAATATGGCAGTCGTCGTAGACGGTAACACCACAAAGATATATTCTTACTACACCTTGGGTAGTATTAATTTCTTCTAAGTTGTTTGTCAATGTATCAGTAAGTTTCATTTCGAAAAGAATCTTAATAGAAATACTAGATGTCTAGATAAATTTCATTTTTTCTAATCTGAACGGGGAAGGTGGTCAACTTAATACCTTCCATATAGTCTAGGAGCTCACCTGTTCTAATATTATAATGCCAAAAATGTAGAGGGCATTCGACGATTTCGCCATTAACTTTTCCTGGTGCTAAAGAACCGTCCTGATGCCTACAAAGGGCCTCAATAGCATAATACTTGCTTTTTGATACAAACAAGGCTATTCTTTGCCCATTAATATTAAGTTCCTTACCATTACCTTCTTGAACGTCGTCTTTACTGGCTACTTTTATCCATGTCATCTAACATTGCATAATACTTTATTAAAAATTATAAATGTTTTTTTTAGATTATTTGATTCATATACAGTTAAATTAAATTCAATAATTAGAGGAGTACAAGTTAGGCGCAAATGAACGATCTGTCTGGAAACACCAACCATAACTCGAATAATATTCATTCAGATTCTGATATTGTGGATATTAAGATTAATGATATCTATGATAAATCAATAGGTTACGAACCATACAAAGGGCCTAAAATTGTTATAGAAAAAGATCTAGTAGTTACTTCTGCTTTGCCTTATGCGAATGGTCAAATCCATGTGGGACACATTGCATCAACTTATCTACCAGCCGATGTATTCACGAGATTCGTCCGAATGACAGGCACTAAGATTTATCACATATGTGCTACTGATGATTTTGGGACTCCTATCCTAATAAGAGCCGAAAACGAGAGCAAAACGCCCGGAGATTATGTCAGAGAATGGAATGAAAAGGACAAAAAGGATTTTGCTTCTGTAGACATTAATTTTGATTATTTCTCAAAGACCAGTTCTCAACAAAATATAAAGTTTGTACAGGATGTATTTAAGGAACTTTACAAGAATAATCACATAAAAGAGGAAATTGTAGTTCAATTTTTTTGCTCATTTGATGACAAATACTTACCTGACAGGTACGTAATCGGCAGGTGCCCATTCTGCAACTCAGATAACCAATATTCTGATTTATGCGAGTCATGTGGAAGGGTCCCCGAACAAATTCTTAACCCCAAATGTGTTCTGTGTGGTAGGCCACCTGTTATGAAGGAAAGCCTCCATTATTTTTTTAAGTTATCTGATTTTGAAAACTCGCTCAAAACCTGGCTTACTAATAATGGGAATTTACAAGGAGATGTAACAAAATATGTATTAAATTGGATAAGCACCGGTTTGCAGGATTGGGATATCACTAGAGACTTAACTTGGGGTGTGCCTATTCCAAAAATTGCTGGCACCCAGGATTACAAAGACAAAGTATTTTATGGCTGGTTTGATAATCACCTATGTTATATTTCATCTTTTAATACCTTTGCAGAGACCGTTCTTAAGAATGATGGTAAGAAGCTTTGGAATGAATCAGAAATTATTCACTTTATAGGAAAGGATATTATCTACCATCATTACCTCTTTCTCCCAGCGATTAGATTAGGTATCAAAAGCCAATATAAATTACCTGACAGAATAGTCACAAGGGGACATTTATTATTTCAAAATAGAAAGTTATCAAAGAGTAAAAATTGGTCGATAACTTTAGGAGGATTTACAAAATCGTTTAACCCGGATTACCTTAGATTTTACTTTTCTACGATTATCCCATACTCTCAATCTGATATTAATTTTGATTGGGATAGTTTTTATGAAAAAATTAATAATGAGTTAATATCAAATATAGGAAACTTTATCAATCGTACTCTTTCCTTTACCAAGAAACATTTTGATGGAAAAATCCCTTTAAAGAGTACATTGGATAGTCTAGATGAACAAGCCCTAACTGAGATTAGGCAGATCGCTTATGCTGTAGGGGAATTGATTTTTGGAAATGAAATAGACAAGGCCATGAAGAGGATTTTGCAGTTCAGCTCCTTTTTTAACCAGTATTTTCAATCCAAAGAGCCCTGGAAACAACATGCTGATTCTAATAATTCCATATGGATTTCAGCTAATGCGGTAAGATCAATTGCAATATTGTTATTCCCGTTCATTCCCTCTTCCGCCCAGAAAATCTGGAAACAATTAGGTAGCCCAGAATATTTACAAGACCAAGATTGGTATTCAGCATCTGAATTCAGAATTCTTCAAGGTCATAAAATTGACAACGATATCACCCCTATTTTTAAGAGGATTGAAAGAGCCGAAATTGAAAACCAAAAGGCCGAATTTAAAGATACTGAATCAACAAATATTAGGACTTGAGATAAGATTTTATTATTTTCTTCTTAGATTAGGATGACAACGAGCTTGGAGGCAGCCGCAATGATTGGACGATTTCAACCCTTCCACCTGGGACATTTGGAATTAGTTCGTCAAATATTGAATGAAAAAGAAGAGATAATTATTCTTGTAGGAAGTTCACAGGCTAATTACACACCAAAAAACCCATTCACCGCCGGGGAAAGGGTTTGGATGATTAGAGATACTCTTGTAGAATCAAAAATTGACATGTCTAGAGTATTCTTGGTTAACGTGAATGATGATGAAAACAATTCAAGATGGTTTAGCAATATTAAGTCAATGAGTCCGCCATTTAAGGTTCTATATACTGGAAATAATTTTGTCATAAACTTACTTAAAAGCGAAACCGTCCTCATCAGAGAACCAAAGTTATTTCAAGAAAATGTATTAAAAGGCTCAATAATTCGGAAGTTGATCCTTGAGAACAGCCCCAAATGGCAAGAATTAGTTTCCAAATCGATAAGAAAAATCTTTGTAGATATTAATGCAGTAGAGCGTATTAGAAATATTTATCAATCTTGGACCGATTCTCCTTTCTCAGGAGCAAATAAGTAAGCCAAAGAGTTATCAACAGGTTTTGCTTTCTAGTAAGGTTTGCTTACCTATGTCAAATAATAATATCGAAGGGATCATATAGATTGACTCTAAATTCCTTTTAGATCAGAGAAATCTATTTGAAGAGGGTTCAGATGATTTGATACCTGCTGACTAGAGATGACTAGACAATACTATCAGATTCGCTATAAAATTTTTTATTACATAATTTCAATCTGTATAATTTTGCTTCCGATGCATAGTATTTCCCTGATCCATTAAGTCGTGACGAAAAATATTACTAATTACCTCAATCGAATAATAATTTTGTCTTTCTATTGGGCAATCTTTAGTCAATAAATCCTTTACAAAGAATAACATCTAATTAATCAAATATTCTCTTCAATCTATCTAAGACCAAGACAATGTTTAATCCTCAAGACGGTTTCAGCAAGACAAGATTGAACCAATTATTGTTATCAGAGAAAATCTTCTCCATGGAAAAGCCCGATCGGGTTGCTAATTTTTGGATTTTGTCCTTGCTATATTTGTATGAGCTTTCGGTATGAATGGTTTCACCCTCAGATAGTTGAAATATTTCGTTACAACCGGATATTCTAACTTCTTGATCCGATTTAGATTTAATATGCATTTCGATGCGATCTTTTTCTTTGTTAAAAAAGGCGTAGTGCAAATATCGATGAGGATCAAAATTACTCCCAAGTTCTCTGTTCATTCGGGTTAACAGGTTCAAATTAAATTGAGCCGTGAAGCCCGCTTTATCGTTATAAGCCGGTTCAATCAGAAATTCATCCTTTATCATATCAAACCCAACAAGCAAAAAGTCCTTGTCATTCATATTTAGTCGCAGATCTTTCAAAAAGTCTCTAGCTTCATTAATTTCAAAATTTCCAATACTAGATCCAAAGAAAACTATAAGTCTAGAAAATGAATCAAACTTAAAATTATTCTCAAACAGTATACTATTACAGTCTTTGATACCATTTATATAATCATTTGGGATCCCCTTGATCCTTATTTTCTCATTTTGTATTTCCAGATCAGTTACTACAGAATCCAAAAAATTGAATGAAATATCAATTGGAAAGTAATATAGTGTATCTTGTCTTTTCAAAATTGTGTCGAAGAGATGTTTGGTCTTTTTTGAACTACCACTTCCCATTTCTATTAAAATGATTTCTTTTGGAATATTTTCTAAAATTTTGTGGGAATATTCTTCTAGTATACTATTTTCAGTTCTAGTTGGATAATACTCAGGCTGAACAGTAATTTGTTCGAACAAGTAAGAACCTTTATTGTCATATAAATATTTAGAGGGTATTGATTTTTGGATGGGATTAGACAGTCCTCTCAAGATATCGGTTCTAAATTCATCGCTATTATCATCAAAATGCAAATTTTACTTTATGTTTAGAAGTAAGACATAAATATTTTTGTTATCATCGCATATCCCTTACGGTGGAGATGGGCATCAATATCAGCCAAAATTTCATAACCGGTTTTAGCCTTTCTTAAATCTAAAGCTATTTAGTTTTATCAATTCATTGTATGACCCGAATCTATCAGGATTGATCTTGTCAAGGGAATTCTCTGATTCAATTTCCTCACTAGTCCTAAAATCTTTTATTATCTCATATTTTGATGTTCTCTGTGCGGGTATCTTGCCTGCTGCCTTTATGATTTTACGCATATCCACTGGTCTCATAAATTGTCCATATTGCGATCCTGCTGAAGTTGATATACTCTCGTTAATCAGACAACCACCCAAGTCATTTGCACCAGAGTTGAGCAAAATTTGCGACAATTTAGGTCCTTCTTTAACCCATGAAACTTGAAGGTTGTTAATAAAATTATTAAAGAAAATTCGCGAAATCGCATGTATTTTCAAGATTTCTAGACCATCTGCACCAGGTCTTATATCTTTGACTAAATGATGGTTAGACATCGGGGCATCATAGTGCACATAACTCAAAGGAACAAATTCGGTGAATTTCCCGGTTTGTCTCTGGATGTTTCTTATTATCTCTAAGTGAGATACAATATCGCTACTGCTTTCTATGTGTCCGTACATTATTGTTGAAGTGGTCGGAATGTCAAGCTTGTGTGCAGTAGAAATAATATCTATCCATTGCTCTATATTAATACGGCCGGGGGAAATTTTGTCCCTTATCTCTTTTACAAGAATTTCAGCGGAAGTGCCAGGCAGACTACCTAGGCCCGCTTCCTTTAGCATACCTAAATAATCATGAACTTTGCTATTAGACAATTTCGATCCGTATAATATTTCCTCTGGGGAAAAAGCGTGAATATGAATCTCGGGCAATTCCCTCTTTATGGCCCTGCATAAGTCTATATAAAAAAATCCATCCATTTTGGGAGGTAGCCCTGCCTGGATGCATATTTCAGTGGCCCCAAATTGCCATGCTTCTTTAGCCCTTCTTACTATTTCTTCAATTGGTAAAAGATAACCCTCTTCGACCCTAAAATCTCTGCTAAACGCACAAAAACCACACTGTTTTATGCAGACATTTGTAAAGTTAATATTTCTATTTATGACATAAGAAACAATTTCACCATTTGCCCGTCTTCTCAACTCATCAGCAACTAGAGTAATTACAGACAAACTTTGTCCAGTAGCATTGAAAAGCTTTAGTGTATCTGGTGAGGAAATTTCCTTCCCGTCTAGGGCCCTTCCAAGGATCGAAGAGATTTCAGGATCGATATTTCTAAAAATAGTGTCAATATTCATTGTTAATAAACTCCTCTTTGACCAAGCCGTATTTATCTATCAACGGTTCTATATAGTCTTTAAGGTCTTTGTGCACGAATTTCCCTGACAATTCCGAGTTAATTATGTATTTTGGATACACCGGCAGGCGTGCCCTTAATACAAAGCCTTTTTCTCTAGTTACTTCACCAACATTTTCAATAGTTGGCCAAGGTGATTCTGGATTGACGTGATCAGGCGTAATCGGTGAAATACCACCCCAATCATTGATTCCCGCATCAAGGTAATTAGAATATACATTAGGACTGAGGTTTGGTGGGACTTGTAGACTTATATCTTGTAAAATTATTCGAGCTGCTGCAATACATCTTAAAAAGTAAGGATATGATGGTGATTCTGCGTACTCCATCATTGTCCCCTTCTTTGGTATGAAATTTTGCATAATTACTTCTTGAATGTGACCGTATTTCTTATTAATTTTATTTAGTAGTAACAATGATTCTATGATTTCACTAAAACTTTCATCTATCCCTACCAATAGTCCTGTAGTTATCGGAAAATTAAGCTCACCTGCAGAGATTAAAGATCTTAATCTTACTTTAGGATTCTTACTTGGAGCTTTTTCATGAGCCTGTCCTTTTTCAGTCAACCGGTCACTCGAACTTTCTAACATCATACCTAAACTCGCATTGGTAGATCTTAGCATAGACATCTCTTTCTTTGTTAGACTACCAGCGTTAGTGTGGGGTAACATTCCAGTCTGCGATACTATTTTTTCACTCAAATCCGCTAACAATTCTGACAGATTCCGATGTCCAAGTAATGTAAGCCACCTTTTAGCCTCATTATATCTTGTCTCTGGTCTCTCACCGGTTACAATCAGTGCTTCTGTACATCTTGCTTTCCTTCCAAGCTTAGCAATTGCTATTGCTTGAGAAGGACTCAGCATTACGGCTTGAGGGTTCGTAGGTTCCTTCTTATATGTACAATAAGAACATGAATCTTTGCACAAATTTATCAAATTGATAAAAACCTTTCTTGAATAAGTTACAACCTTGTTATCTTCCCTATTGCGAAGAAATGAGGCCAAAAGGTTAAGATCCTTAATCTCAGCATTACTTAACAAATCCTTTAATTCGTGACTGTCAACAACTTTTTTTTCGATTATCTTATAAATGATTTCGTTGGAATAGAAATTTCTTGGAAAATATTGATAGTTTTGAATCCCATTTACAGTCATTTATTTTTAGTGACTCTACATAGTAGATCTTTACATTAAAGCCTTACTATGATAAAGTTCAAATTGATATTATTACCGTCTAATAATCTTGATGATAACAAATCATTTAATCAGAATATAAAATATTCTAAACTCTGGATATATGTTATTATGGTATATGGCCACTTAATTGATAAGGGGAATACAGAGAAGGATAATTCAAGGTACCTATTCCAAAAGAAAATTAAGATTTTGGTTAAAAAGCTGGGTTTGGATTGTCACGATCGAGGAGATTTGGTAATCAGTAGAGCGCTCAGGAATTAAGACATGGACGTAATTTATTCGGGATTATTTTATACACCCACCCAATTGTAAAGGCCACAATTGAAAAGGATGTAGATGTAATTGCCATGAATTTACTTAATGAAGCGCACTTTGTTTCCTAAAATATCTCGATTGTTACGCGAACAGAACTCTCAAGACATTTTGTTTGTGGGCTGAGGGGTAATACCCGAATCAGACAAGAACGAATTAGAAAAGACAGGGTTTACCGGAAATTTTGGACCTGATACATCCCTAGATAAAATTATCGAACAAATTGTAAAAAATGTAAAAAAGAGATCGTCTATTTGTAACGCTAAAGAATGAGTCTTGGCTGTTACTCCACCTGGTCTTGCGGCCACATCATTTTTCTTAGATCCTTGCCGACTCTTTCAATCTCATGATTTTCTAACTCCTGCAACATCCCGCTAAAAGCCAATTTCTTTTCCTTCTTGTAATTGTTGACCCACTCATCTGCAAACTGTCCTGATTGGATCTCTGCTAATACTTCCTTCATTTTTACCTTAGAGTCTGTGTCAATAACGCGTTTACCACGAGTAAGCCCGCCATATCTTGCCGTTTCACTGACTCTGGTGTACATACCTGTAATACCATACTTTTGAACCAAGTCTACAATTAATTTTAGTTCGTGCAAGCATTCAAAATAGGCGATTTCTGGTTGATAACCTGCTTCTACCAGTGTCTCAAATGATTTAAGGATCATTTGATGTACTCCTCCACACAAATCTACTTGCTCACCAAACCAATCTGTTTCTACTTCTTCTTTGAATGTGGTTTCTAAAACCCCGGGTTTCGTACTACCTATTGATTTGGCGAGTGCCAATGTTTTTTCCCAAGCTTTTTTTGTATAGTCTTGGTGCACAGCAACTAGAGAGGGTGTCCCGAATCCATCTAAATACAATTCACGGACCCTTTGACCTGGTCCTTTAGGAGCAATCATTATGACATCAATATTTTTGGGAGGATCAATCCACTTCCAATGTATTGCAGCACCATGTGAAAAACTGATCGTCTTATTTTCTGTCAAATATGGTGCGATTTCAGTCTTGAAAGTTTCTTCCTGTTCCATATCTGGAATCAAAATATGTATAATGTCAGAGTCTTTAACTGCATCACTAACGGCTTTTACCTCGTGTCTATCATTTTCTGCTTTTGCCCACGTCTTCCCTTCTGGACGCAAACCAACACAAACATTTAGACCGGAATCTTTCATATTAGATGCTTGTGCCGCACCTTGAATACCATAACCAATGACAGCAATCTTTAGATTCCTTAATGGATCCAAAGAGACTTCATTGTCAAGCCATCTCTTTATTGTCATGCATTAAAATGAAAATGAAATCATATATGTTCTTATTGATCCAGATATATCCATTGACTAGACTAATTGTTTAAAAACCGGTAAAGCAAATCATACGAATAATCAATATCTATTTGGTCCTTAATTTTTTTCCTCGTATTGATTACAAGGTTTTGCAAGTACTTTTCATCTTTTTGTTCTACTTTTTTTGATACCATCCCATAAATCTTGCCGTACTTGTTAATTATCTCGATCGATTTGTCGCTACCTAGGAATAGATTCAAAAAAAGTGGTACTTCATCGGTTAATATACTCTCACTTAGTAACGACTGAATCCTATATGAGCTTCCAGATAACTGTTTTAACAATTTTAACAAATCTTTTTCGTTTTTGAGTGTCTTACTCGTTGAAATTTCAATCAGGAGTTTCGAGAAAACAAGATTAATAAAGTAAACTAGACTTATAAGAATAGCAATAAGAGTATCATGTTTTTCTGACGTACTTATTAAGAATCTTTTAAATCTTGGAAACAACTTACCAAGTATTCTTGATTCCCTGTTGACATCAGATAAACCAAGTGGCACGTGCATTATTATGTTCTTTGAAGAATCTATTTGAGCTCCCGGCCCAAACATGGGATGGATACAAAGGAATTTCAAAGAACTATATTTCTGAGATAAGTTTGAAATATGTTCATGAATAGGATTTTTTACAGAAGATATTTCGATAACAATTGTTCCTGGTCTTAGCACCATTGTAATTTTATCAAGGATCTTAAGTGTTTCCTTGATAGGAGTGCATAAAATGATTATGTTTGAATCCTTAACAAACTTGCTAATACTCTTTGAAACATGAACATTCATTTCTTGTGAGATATTTATGTAATCTGCCCTACTAATGTCAACTAAGAAAACCTTTTCTATCTTGATAGTTTTTTTGCTAGAATGTTGATCTTGAGATTGTTCTCTACGCAAATTAATAATATAATCAAAAAACCATTTTCCCATTCTTCCTGCGGCTCCAACAATCAGGATATTTGCCAGTTCAGTTATTTCAAGTCAAAGTAAACATTATCGTAGAAAAAATAATACTCAAAGTTTATTAACCAAATCACTAATAATTTCCAATCCTTCGATCATTTTCTTTTCCTCTAGACACGTAGATAATCTTATGTAATTAGAATAGTTTGATCCGAATCCACTTCCAGGTGCTACGGCAACTCCATGATTTAACAATAATTCTACTAACTTCAAGTCGGTCAAATCTAGATCATGACTTATTCTTGCAAAAACATACATTGCCCCCTCTGGGAATACATATTCGAATGGTAATTTTTTCAAATGCCTACACATTATTTCTAAACGCTTCTTCATTATTTTGTTATTTCCTTCGGGATCGGAATTTAATGCCAGCAATGCACAAGATTGCATTGGCTCTGCCACTGATGTTAAAGCCAATGCTTGTATTTTGATGAGTTTGGTGATTAATGAGCTATCTCTCGAATATACATAGCCGACCCTGAATCCCGTCATCGCGAATGTTTTTGAAAAAGAGCCCAATAGTATTGATTTGTCATAGTCAAAATTAATAACACTTCGATATGGTTCATAAGCATAGTTAGAATAAACTTCATCACTGAGTAAATAAATTCTGTTCATTCGAGCCTAAATCTACTATTTTGTCGTAGGATTTCTTGTTCAGTATTTTACCAGTTGGATTATTGGGATAATTTAGACAGATTATTTTTGTATTAATATTAATTTGATTTTCTATTTCAGATAAGTCAGGCTCCCAGTTTTGTTCCAAACTAGTCTTTATTATCCTATTTTTTACACCTAGGTAATTTGCACAATCAAAGCAAGCCGGCCAGTTTGGTTCAATTGTAATAATTTCATCACCGGGTCTCAAAAGTGCAGAAAACGAACAAAATATCCCGAACCGCCTCCTGGGGTAATAATAATCTTGTCAGGACTTATTGGTTCAAAAATATCAAATCCGTTTTTACTGAGAAATTAGCAAGATGATTTGACAAACCTATCCGCAAATCTTTGATACCCGCAGTCTGAGTATAGTGAAATCTGCGCATTTCATAAATCCTGGTCAATTCATTCTTGACTTGAATTGGTGGTAGAAAATCAGGTTCTCCAACCTCCTGTATTATCTTGAATCCTTGTAGTTCTAGATTTTTCGCTGCATTAAAGACATCCAAATGAGACTTAATTTCAAATTTATGGACCTTAGCCTTGTCCTTCAAAGGAGAGGATTTGGAAGGCTGAACCGAAGATTTTTGTATTATGTTCAATTTTTTCTTGCTTCCCATTGATTTTATTTTTCCAAAATTGATTCTAATTGATTCGTTAATTAGCATATTAACAATCCTTCCAGGAAAATTCTGGATCTAAATTCAAATATTCAGGGTTACCTAACAAATGTTCTTGATACCTAATTCTACTTTATCGTCAATAATATCAAGATCCAAATTGGTCTTATCGTCTGATTTTCCTAGCAATTTCCATCCTTTTGATTAACTAGTTGCATAATCTGCTTTGTAATTTCTTTCATGTCATCTCTCAAAATACTAACTTCTTCATCGTCATTTTCGAATCCTAGCGTATTACCCTTGGAACAAGATGAGATTTTAGGCAGAAATCTAGCAACACGATTGCTGCAATGCTATCTACTACAGGTGGGGCCCTGGGAACTACGCATGGATCGTGTCTACCAGATACAATTAATTGAGATTCAGTCATATCCTTCAAATTTACTGTTTTCTGAGGTTTTGGGATGGAGGCAGCGGGTTTGAAAGCAACCCTAAACACTATTGGCATTCCATCTGAAATCCCACCCAATATTCCTCCTGATTTATTTGTATCAGTAATTATGTTACCAGTAGATCTATCTATCGAGAATGAATCATTGTTCTCTGACCCCCTCATAGCTGATCCCATAAATCCAGATCCAAATTCAAGTCCTTTAACCGCGGGAATGCTGAAAATACCTTTTGATATCTCAGATTCTATTGATTCAAAAATTGGTTCGCCTAATCCTACTGGCACCCCTTGTGCTATGCACTCAATTACACCTCCCAATGAATCACCTTCTCTTCTAGCAGACAGTATCAAATCCCTCATCCTCTTTGCCACTTCCTGGTCAGGACAACGAACATCATTAAGATATCTGTTTTTAGAAAGGGTGTCAAATGGTGTGTCAGTAGTATCCATTGTAATTTCTCCAATAGATTTTGTATAACTAATTATTTCAATATTTAAGTAATCCTTTAATATTTTCAACGCTACGGCTCCTCCCATCGCTATGGTCGCAGTTAACCTGCCTGAAAATCGTCCACTTCCCCTAAAGTCATTGAATCCTCCATATTTTGAAAAAGCAGTATAGTCTGCATGACCAGGTCTTGGCTTTGACATGAATTCATCGTATGAACGAGAATCAGAATCCTTGTTCCAAATAATCATGCAAATGGGAGCACCAGTTGTGAATCCATTGAAAACACCTGAAAGTATTTCAACTGTATCAGTTTCTCTCCTCTGGGTTGTGATAATTGATTGTCCGGGCTTTCTTAAATCAAGTAAGGGCTGAACATCTGCCTCCGAGAGACGTAGTCCTGCTGGACAGCCATCTATTATGGCTCCAATGCATTGGCCATGACTCTCGCCAAAACTTGATAATGTGAAGCAATTCCCAAGCATATTTGAAGGCATGAATAAATTTTTAGGTGTAATTCTGATATATTATTATTTTTAATTTTTGATCTACAACTATAAGTTAGGCTTGTTTGTTGACAAATCATAGCCAACAATTTCATGTTACCAAATACTCAATTTTGGCCCCGATTCCTTTCAACTCACTTATGAAATTTGGAAAGGATACATCAACGGAGTCTGCACTATCGATAATTGTATGCTCTGTAGATAAGCCGGCTATAGTAAAGGCCATAAAGATTCTATGATCGTCAAATGAATTGATTACCGCATTTTTTAATTTGTCTGGAGGGTAGATAGTTATTGAATCGTTATCTTCTTTTATTTGAGCCCCAAATTTTGCTAGTTGGGAGGAAATAATAGAGACCCGGTCAGTTTCCTTATATCTTGCATGCGACACACCAGTTATGATGGTCTTTTCTTTAGCCTTTAGTGACAAAATTGCTACTACCGGAAGTAAATCTGGGGTAGCAACCAAATTAAAGTCTCCTCCATCTAATTTATCCGATCCATCTATTTTAGCCACTCCTTTGCTCTTGTCGGCCTCAATTCTACCCCCCATTTTCTTGATTATGTTGATTATTTCCATATCTCCCTGAGGCATTGTAAAATCCAAATTCTTTACCACCAAAACACCCTCTGACATAATGGCCGCGGACAATAGCAATGCAGCAGTAGAAAAATCACCAGGCACTCGAAAGGTTTGGGCTTTGTAGTCACATTTCGCAGGTAGTCTATATTCCTCTGAGATTTTTAGAATTGGTTTGAACATTTTTGAATCATCTGAACCGTTTCCCAAATGCTTTAGAAATGCCCTATTTGAAGAACTCTCCACCTCAACACCAAATTTTTTCATGACAAAAATAGTTGAATCAATGTATGGTTTCGAAACTTGGTTACCTAAGACTTGGATCGTAATTGGAGTTTGAGAATATATCCCAGAGAGGAGGATGGACGATATGAATTGGCTAGATATATCTCCACTAATCTTAGCGGTTCCCCCTCTAATACCACCACCTTTTACGACAAGTGGAGGAAAGTTGTTGTGATTTGTGGAGAAGCAACTGACGCCCAATTGATTTAGCGCGTTGATCAGATCACCCATCGGTCTTTTCCGGAGACTCTTATCACCAGTTAAAATACTATAACCATTATTTACCAAAGAACACATGGTTGTAGCGATTCTAATGGTCGTGCCTGAGTTGTCAGCATTTAACACATCATCCGGTGTTTTAAATCCACTGCTTCCTCCATTGCTTTCAACTATGAGATCTTGCATACCGGTTAAACTAACTTTATCATATCTGGGCCCACTAGCAAGATATGCTTGATAATTTTCCAGGTTATCAAGTTTGGAAGTCTCTGAATAATTGGAACCTTTATTTAGAGGACTAACGCTTACACCTAACATTTTAACACAGGCAATCGATGCAAGCGTGTCTCTGGAAAGTAGGATATTTTCTATTTGGGATTTACCACAAGAAAGGCTAGATATCATTATAGCCCGATGACTATAACTTTTGCTTGGAGGACAATCGATCTCCCCGCTTAGTTGGGATTTTTTTACTTTTATTTCCACGTAAGTGACCTGCTATATAGTTCACAGAAAATTAATATCAATATTGCTATTCTCAACGTCCAACATCAAACCTGCTTTAAGACAAATTGAATTTAATATGAGTAATTGTGAAACATACTAAAAATACCTGGTTCTTTCTTCTTCTAGGCCTTGAAGCTCATTGAATGTGAAAGTTCACCGACCTTACATGCATTCTCTGTATTGAATCTAAAGTTGACCGAATAATCTTTTTCTAAAATACTTTTCCTTTTAAAAAGTTGTAATTAGAATAGCCATCAAACTTATTCATAGGAAAAATTCATAAAGAAAATCATCCTCTCTATCTTTCTACATTTTTTCTCCTTAGAATTCTTGCTCTCATTGATTTACACAAAATTGTAGTTTACCTTGTTGGATGATGCTGCCATTTTTATCAATGATCTAGTTATTTAGGTATTCCTGCAAGATATCAACAGGCTCATCTAGGATGACAAAGATTTCGAATCTCATTTAGATGCGATATCAAATGTTAAATGATTTGGATTTGAAACCTGCACATCTTATTTAATTATTCAACGGTTGCTTTAGTGTTGTTAACTTTAGCCGAGATTATTTTTCCGTCAAATTTCTCCATAGAATTCACAAAATTTTCGACATTGTCCTTATACAATACTGCAGCAATAGCTGGTCCATTTCCTGAATGACTAATACTCAAACAATGATTTTCGAACGCATTAATCATGGGTGCGTAATTATTATATAAAACTGAGTTTATTAGGACACCGTTGAGATTCATCGCCTTCCAATAATCTCCTTTTAGGGCCAGTCTGAAAGCGTGGTTGAACAGGTCCTTATGAATTCGTAGTTTAGGAACTTCACCTCTGGCAACTCCGGTGGGCAGGTATATAACAACAGCAAGATCGTTATTCACCACTTCTCTTTTTATTATTTTCTTATAGTGGTTATCAGTTAATATTACTCCACCATAGTAACATGCACAAGCATCGTCATACGCACCAGTCATGCTCACCTTTGCCCATAAAGATGAATTGACCGCTGTGCTTAAGACTGCTCTGTCATAGATCTGATCATCCAATAATTTATAACATGCAAGTGAAATTGCATTTGAGACCGCGCTCGAACTTTTCAGACCCCAGCCAGCTGGTATTTCAGAAACCAGACTAATAGATAAGAAATGATTTTTCAAAACGCTAGCAGGCAATATGCTCCTAATAATCTTGTTTTACCAGTTTATCATTTACAAAATTTCTTGATATCCCTTGATGACCTTGCTCAAGTGATATTTTTACCTTGACCTTTTGCGAAATACCAAAGCACCTTTGCCTGTTGCAATGGCATTTACGATAGATATGGCACCAAACATAGTAACAGAAGCAGAAGAATTTTTCATGCTACTTAGGGTACCAAATATTCCAAGTAATGACTTTCGCATAACTTCCTTCGGTGCAGTCAATCCTGTCCAAATTTCAAATGATTTAAAACCTTGGTTTAGTAACATCTCGTATCCAAATATTACCCTTGCATTAGCGCTTTTGCGCACTCTAAGAAATGAGTCATAATTGGTTTGTAAATAATGTCAAAAAACGATTCATTTCCTATGATTCATTTTTTCCTTATTAAGTCCTACTGAAGTAGTATTGATAATCTGGACAATGCGAGGAAACATGAGATAATTTCTCATGGTCTGAATACTCCATCGGAATTTTTAGTCCCAAGGTATTGCCCAATTCAATTACTTTAGAGAGTTTTTGCTTATCTCTATTTACAACAAATACCGATTTTATGCCTTTTTTCTTGATAATCCCACTATTGATAGTATCATAATTTCTATGCCTTCAAATCTTGATATTCTTTTCTTCAATTGGGCCATCATTCCGTAAATATCTGTGTTATATCCTAAAAGAATTCCGTCTTTATTTTGATCATACTGCCCTCGCCAATGAAGTTCTTCATGTTTGTCAACATATTTTGTTATTTCTACCTTGTGTGGAATGGTGACGTTAAACCCTGTTATATTAATTTGGCAACGATTCCACCGATTCCTTAAGTTCGTTTATCTTAACCTTAAAAGCATGTATGAATAATTTAGATTTAGATACTTAAACGCAGCATTATTCCTTAAGCATCAACGGGGATTTAATGAATGCTCAACAGGATCTCCTATAATACAAAAAGTCCTAGTAGATTTATCTGCGGCTAAAATGTTGATTAGTTGCATCCTCACTAATACTGCTCATGACTATATTCAGAATAAAAGCTTTTGAAGCATATTTATTCTAAAGCATGATATTCTATTTACCATTTGACAAGTTTGATTTGAAAAGTATTTTTGTTTAGTTGTTTTTCATGTTAGCATAATTCGTGCTCGCTTCTAGTGACTATTAAATGAAATGATATAATTCGGTGAAATTGAAATAGCTCTTTTGAGTTACAATGCAGGGTTAGTAGCATGTTACCACAGTCTGCAATTATATTTTCTCAAATACAGTAAACGAGTAGATCATCATGATCGATTATTCTTCTGATCATCATCAAAAAGCTGATAATGCAAGCTTAGCACAATGAAAAGCTATTGATACTCCTTTGGATAACAAGGTTTTTGAAGTATCCTGATCTCAATTTAGTACGATAAATTACTGCATGATGAATTCATTTTGAAAGCTATAATAAATTGTGAAACGATATCTCTTTGGTAATAAGGAGATGTTGATGTCCTTAAAATGGTAAAAAATGTAATTGGTAAAGGAAGGATTCTAATCTATTTTAGATTTGTATCACCCGTATCTACTCTTAAACAAATCATAAATTGATTTCATTTGACTTATCGACAATTGACCTGGGGCTAAAGACTCTCCAACTGATGCAAAAGTAAATGGGGCTTTACCCACCACGGTACACAAAACTCTGCTTAACACACCTGTTTCCCCCATTGCAAAAGCTATCAAGTTAATGTGGGTATCAATTGATTGGTATATCTTAAAATCTTTATTGAATCATCTATTGATCTTGCGGTAGTAACTATCTTTACAAATGGGCTGTAATTTGCATGTTTTTTACCTGTTCTAAAAGGAGATTTAATTCAGGAGTACGAGAATAATCATGCCAACTTACAAGAATTTGGGTGTTTCCATTTTCAATCAGATCGGATGGTGGTCGTTACTTGAAATCAATTTGTATTCGATATCCACGAAAAGTGACATCTGAATAAACTTGGCTATTATCTCAGCCCTTTTCTCAGGATCATTAGAAAATTTGCCACCTTCATTCTCAGGTCTGATTGTATAGATGCATTTGTCCTGATACCTTGACAAAATCTCTAAATAAAGATCAAGATTTTCGAAACTGCTCAGGTAATCAAATCGGCACTCAATTATATCTACTCCACCGCTTAATGCCTCATCTATTTGATTCACGGTTAGCACCAAACTTTTATCGTCATCAGAATCATTTCTGACAGGAATTGATGCACATAATTTTCTATTGATAGACAAGTTAGATAATAAAGAACTAGCAAGGTAACTTTATGTCTTTCTTACTATCAAGGTTTTCAGTAAGGTTTGAATAATCTCTTACTTGTTCCTCTTTTCTTTTAGTGTTATGATTGCTATCCCAATTAGATAGAGTACCAACATTGGTATTGTAATGCACCACATAGTTATTCCACTACCATCAGGAGTAATTATTGCACCAAAGATGATCATTATCAATAATGCATATTTCAGATTCTTTATCCAAAATTGTAGACTGATAAGACCGCTAGCCGTTAGGATGAACATAACGAGTGGTAATTGAAAGGAGATCCCAAATGCAATGAAAAACTGTAGTACGAAATTAATAAAGTCCGAGATGTTTAGAAATGTAAGGACACCAATTGTTTGTCCGTACTCGTACAAGAATGTCAGAGTGATTGGGATGGCTAGATAGAAGGAGAATGCCATTCCGCTTATGAAAAGAATCGATGTGGGTAGCAGGTATATGAAAAAAGCCTTTTCTCGACTTTTAAAAGACATTGCAGGACTAACGAATCCAAAAACTTCCCTAACAATCAAAGGGATTGAAAAAGAAACTGAAATTAATATCGCGACATAAATTTGAGCATAAAGGGCTTGTCCGGGCGCTGTCTGAATTAAATCGACACCATGTGGAATAAGATGATTACTCAGAAATATCGTCACCTGACTTGCGATATTATTATAGACCGTCGGGACAAGGAAATAAAATGAATAATTACTCACTGTCACCAGCTGGATGCCAAAAACAGTACAAATAATCATTATTGCAATGGTAATAACTAATATCCTCAAGAATCGATTTCGTAATTCTTTTACGTGATCAATGAAAAGCATATCACCAGGTGCCATGTACCTTAGACTCTTGTACCAAAAAAAGTAAAAAATATAAACTATGCTTATACCGAACCTGTTGAAATGCCCTCTAGGAACTCACCCTTAGACCTTGGATCTACACAACATGGGACGCTATTTTTTTCCAATTTGCTATGAGTGCTTCAGGTCTAATGTGTAGATCCTCGTTCAAAATTCTTTTTTTTGCCAAGTCGACATATTCCTGCTTAATATCAATGCCAAGAAAATGTCGATCAAGATTGTAAGCTACCTTTGTAGTTTGACCGCTTCCATTAAATGGATCCAGTACGATATCTCCATTGTAAGAGTAAATTTTGAGTAGACGATAAGGTATTTCCTCTGGGAAAGGGCATGGATGTTCGATATAACCTGGCGGTACCGGAGCTATATGCCACACAGAATTTGCTATTTCTTTGGTCCATTCTTCATGGGTAGCCGGTAGGATTTCTCTTCTTTGATTCCTTCCGGTCTTCACGTCACCTTTCCTTAATACTAAAATGAATTCATGCATAATATTTGCCCTATAGTATTTGGGGTATGGGTTTATAACAAAAGAACCGTACCTATTAGTTCCTCCAGTTACTTTGTGCCAAATTATTTCTTCATGAAGACTCCAGTTTCCACCAGGTGTAACTAATCTTGACAAAAGCAAGTGGGGCAATGGGATTAATGTCCCATTTACAACCTCGTTGGCGATCACGATACAACAATACCCACCCTCCTTGGTTACCCGATATACCTGATTATTAAAAATAGTAACCATGTTATCTATATAATCATCTAAACTGACCTTCTGAATCCCTCTATAATTCTCTGTATTTTTTTTTGAGGCGTGTAAATCATAGTCTATGGCATTCCCATAGGGAGGTGAGGTCACAGTCAATTGGATACTCCCAGAAGGAACATTTTTTAATATCTTTTCACAGTTTCCTAGTAAAATTTTATCGTATAGAGATTCGGACCTGATTAACACAAATTCAGTTTTTGGATAAGGTCCATAATCACATTACTCTAAAAATTTATACTCATTGATAAAAACATTTAACAAATTTTAGAATTGTATTATCATTTCTCGAGTATGTATTCGTTTGAAACCTGCATGCCAAAATGTCTACCTACTGATGGGATTGAGTACACCAATATCTTATCACCGCGTTTTGCATGAGTAACTGGCAATATTTGACCGCTCTCGTCCAAAAATCTAATAGTTTCGGCATTTTGAACTATAATTGTTCCCATCTCGCTATCATTAATCGCTGCTCTAAATAGTCGTAACGGTCGTGATTCTATTTTAGCTCTCCCAACGCCGACCATTCGGGCTTCTCCTTTGGTGTTCACTATAAAGACCTGACTTCCAGATTCAAGCTCTGATAAATATTTTGTTGTTCCATCTGGGGTTATAGTGTAACAATGGACTGCGCCAGCGTTTACCCTGAAGGGACGAGGGGATGTAAAAGATGAACCTATCGATTCGTTGTGCACTAGAAACAAGAAATTGGACTTGTTTCCAACTAGCATTCCCTCACCTTCAGCCAACATAGATACGGTATCTATACAAACTCTTTCTCCCATTCCTACCTCTTGTACTTCTTTTATTTCTGCAATTTTTATTTGAAACGAAGATTTTCTAATGATATTTCTTGCTCTGACTATTTCCTCTTCACTATTTGTGGACATCAGTACTCCGTCCACACCCAATTCTAAAACGGTGAACAGAGTTTCAACTTCCTCTATGGATTTCGCTACTGCGAATATCTCCGTACCGGTATGCTGGAGAGAAGCTATAACATTTTCAAGTGGTATTATCCTCCAATCATCCAAATCGATAATAACAAATGACAAATGAAATTTATCTATTAAGCGCTTCATTTCCTCTATATCTTGATTACTGGTAACCTTTTTGTAAATTCCAGATTTGGTCCCTGCAGTCAGATTTGTCGAGTTATTTTGGTCAAGCTGTTGCTCTGATCCAAAAATCACATAATCTGCATCCTTAGAATTAAAAATTGTTTTAATTTTGGTTGAATTCTGGTTCAGACCATCAAGCTCCTCTGAAGGATTGATATAAATCAAATCAATTTCGTCTTTTAACCGGGCAATGAGACTAGCAAATTCAACAAGTTTATTTTTGCCATGTAATTCAGGAATACTTGAAAGATCAGAATTAGAATAGACTAATGGTTTTAATATTATTTTCTTGGCCGTTTGGTCCTGTCTACTTCCTCCTGCTTTTCTTGGATTTGTTTCTGCCATAGTGCTTGTTCTCTATGATAATAGCATGCAAGGCTTTTATTATTTCATTTGGATTATCATGCTGAAAAATATTTCTGCCAAAAGTTACGCCAATAGCTCCTGACTTCATCGCATCACTGCACATTTGTAATATTTCAAGGTCGGTATTAGCCTTTGGTCCACCGGCAATCACAATCGGGACTGGACATGATTTTATGACATCTCTAAATGAATCAACATCGCCTGTGTACACAGTCTTTACTATATCAGCACCTGCTTCTGCACCTATCCTAGCTGTATGAGCGACTATAGTCGGGTCATGTGGGTTTGTAATGTTGTCTCCACGAGGATACATCATCGCGATTAATGGGATATTCCATTCATTGCATTGATCAGACACTTGGCCTAGCTTGTAAAGCATGCTTGGCTCCTCTTTGGAGCCAATATTAATATGCAAAGAAACAGCATCAGCCCCTAATCTTATTGCTTCTTTCACTGAACCCATCAAAATCTTGTTGTTTGGATCGGGGCCAAGAGAGGTTGCAGCCGACATGTGGGCAATTAATCCTATACGTGGAGGTGCAGGGAGAGATTTTATGATTCCTTTATTTACTAGAAAACAAGTTAAACCAGAATCCTGAGTTTGGTTTATCAGTTCAGATATATTTTGAATGCCCCTCATTGGGCCACTGCTTATTCCGTGATCCAGCGGGATACATAACATTTTTCCCTTTTTTAATATACGATTGAGCCGAATTTCTTTCCCAAGGACCATAATACAAGAAAAATTATAAACCTATTTAAAAGTGATATGATTGATTTATTAAAAATTATTAATCACCAATCCTGCTTTCATTTTGAAATCTTACAAATTGGAGGAGAAGTTAACTTGTGCTGATTATTTTTTATCCTGCGTTGAACCTCTTGTATTGCCCCCAAAGACAAACCTGGAAATTCACTCGCAATGAGCTTTCTATGTCAAAGGTTAGGTTGTTTTGTGACTCAAATAGCTGAAGGATATGATCTAGTTTAACAAATGGCAAACCTAATTCATCTTCGGTGAACTGGTCTGCCCATAACCTTGCGCTGCTTTTCTTGTCTATAATGGAACTTGGGATTTCAAGAAACTTTGCTAACTCTAGTAATTGAGTCTTATACAAGTCACCTAGGGGTAGTAAATCGGCTGCACCGTCTCCGAATTTTGTAAAGTAGCCAAGCATCAGTTCGGTCTTATTAGACGATCCCACTACCAGCCTTCCCATTGGGCCCGAGCAATAATACAAACACCCATTCTAATTCTAGCTACCAGGTTTCCAGTCAGCAGTATATTATCGGTGTCCTCTATTATTTCTATGAAACTATTTTTGGTTTATTTACGTAAATTTTTTCACTATCAATTTTTAATACCGAGCATATTCTATTAGCATCTTCGATATCACTTAACGGGGTTACAGTTTCATCTGGCATTATCAACCCTTTTACTTTTTCTGACCCGATCGCTTTTGCTGCTAGATAAGCAAGCACAGCGGAATCTATGCCCCCAGAAATTCCCAAAACTACTCCGTCTGACTTTCTAGATTCTGTTTCTTTCTTAATGAAATTCATAATTTCCTGGCTTATTGATTCAAAGTTCATCGAATTTAAAGTCCTTATAAGAAATATCATATTAATTTTGTCATGTTACAATGTTCAGATTAGACGAGGTATGAAAGTGCATCAGAAAAGAGAGCTTGTTTTGAATTAATAGAATTATTTTAATATACAGAATCAATATTAGAATTTAGGTCATTGGATACACGCAATATAGGCTTAAGGAATATCGAAGTAGCGGATACAAAAATATGTTCCATCGACGGTGAAAATGGAAAATTAATCTATAGGGGTTATGACATACTTGACCTGGCCAATCATTCCACTTATGAAGAAACAGCATTCCTCTTGCTATTTGGAGATTTACCTGTAAAGGAGGAACTTGATGTTTTTAACTCAAAATTGACTGAGGCACGAAGAATTCCTGAATCAGTTACCAGGAATATGAAAAATAAACCTGTCACAGCCCATCCAATGGATGTACTACAGTCTTCCATATTAGAGCTAGCGGATTACGACCGGAACAGACAGGATGAGGGAAAAAATGCCAATATTGAAAGGGCCATATCTTTGATCGCAAAGATACCAACGATAGTTGCTGCATGGGATAGGATCAGAAATACCAAAAATGTAGTTGAGCCACTTGATGATAATTCACATGCACATAATTTTTTATATATGCTGAGAGGGGAACACCCAAAGCATGAAATATCTAAAATATTTGATATCAGTTTAATACTACACGCTGAACATAGTTTTAATGCCTCAACTTTTGCGGCTCGTGAGATAGCATCCACACGAGCAAGCATCTATGCGAGCATAGGCGGCGCGGTGGGTGCCTTGTCTGGGGAACTCCATGGCGGAGCCAATATTCAAGTAATGAAGATGTTACTTGAAATTGGTGATTTAAATAATGTTGAAAAATGGGTCCGAGAAAGGCTAGCAAAAGGTTCAAGAGTTATGGGGATGGGGCATGCGGTATATAGAACTACCGATCCAAGATCAGAAGTCCTAGCAACATTATCTAGGGCTATTTCAAAAGAAAAGGATTCAAAATGGTATGACATAACTGAAAAAATTGAAGAAGTCACAAAGCGAATCATGTATCAGACAAAGAAAATGCTGATTTACCCAAATGTTGATTTGTACAGCGCCTCATTATACTACAGTTTGGAGATTCCCATCGATTTAAATACACCAATCTTTGCTGTTTCAAGGATAGCGGGATGGAACGCCCACATTATTGAAGAGAAATTCGCTGAAGCTGCTCCAAAACCAGCCCTTTATAGACCAAAAGCAGTATATGTAGGGAGATACTGTGGCCCAATGGGTTGTGAATATGTTAGTCTTATCAACAGAAAAAATCAGACTCCTCAGACATCATGATACTAACCTTGATTAAAAAGTATCATCCTCTTAAATTTATAAGGACCATCAAATTTCTCTAATTCATATCGTTGAAGTCCTCAAGCAAGAACAATATTAAATATAGTGATGTTGGGATAGACGTTGATAAGATAAAGTCAATTCAAACTTTTATTGGGAAAAACATAAAGAGTACTCATCTATTACCAAGAATAGGTAAAGTAATTTCTGGATTTGGTCACTATGCAGGGCTCATTGAACTCGATAATAGAATAATGACATTGCATACTGATGGTGTTGGATCAAAGATTTTGGTGGCTCAAGCTATGAATAAGTACGATACAATCGGACTCGACTGCATTGCTATGAATGTTAATGACACCGTTTGTTTAGGAGCTACTCCGATAGGGTATCTTTCCTACGTCGCTCTGGAAAAAACTAATGACAATTTGTTAAAGGAGATTACCAAGGGCCTGGTCAAAGGAGCTAAAATATCAAATATGGCAATAGTTGGAGGCGAAACCGCAATACTTTCAGACATAATTACAGGCCAAAAAAAAGACCATAACTTTGACCTGGCAGGAATGGTTCTTGGAATATTAGAAAATAAGAAAAAAATGATACTAGGGAATAGGGTTAGACCTGGTGACTTGATTATAGGAATAAGGAGTTCTGGAATCCATTCTAATGGGTTAACTCTAGCAAGGGATGTCCTACTTAAACAGCGTGGTATTAACGATAAACCAGATTTTGTTAATAAATCAATAGGAACTGAGTTACTAAAACCCACTGCTATTTATTCAAATGTTATCCTTAGCATAGTTGAAAAATTTGGAACAAGAATACACGGACTTGCACATATCACAGGTGGTGCGTTTACAAAGCTAAAAAGATTGAATAAACAGGTTGATTATGTATTAGAGAATATGCCCTCTATTGAGGGAATATTTAAACAAATCATGGTAGACGGGAATATTTCAGAAAAAGAAATGTATAGGACTTTTAACATGGGTATAGGGTTTTGTGTTATTGCGGCACGAGAATATGCTAATGAAATAATTGAATCCATTAATGATGAGAAAATGAAATCCACCATAATTGGAAACATTCGGGGAAATGGAACGGGTAACTCATTTATTATATCCTCAAATAATAAGAGGATAAAAGAAGTCCAGCTTTAACTAACAACTTACCGTAAAGCCATTCTAATTGTTAAATCTTATATGAATTCCAAAATTGGCCCGGTGTAACCTAGTGAATTGAATAACAAGCAATCAATACTATCCTCCATATACGCCAGGTTCATTTTGTTGTTTTAATATTTTTTCGATATATTGCCTTCTTAGCATGTAATTATGATGTTGGGTTAACAGAAAATAAGACATGATAAATTTCCTAACATTTTCTAGTTAATTTCCAGATTCTTTAGTTTGGATATCCATTTGTAAATCAGTTTCCATCTCATACTTAGCTTCTACCCTTCCTACCCTCCGCAGTTGATTCTATCTAAATCAGAGTAATTTTTTTTAGAAAATTAGGAAGAGATATTTAGTCGGGATTATAAAATATTTTCAGAGGAGACAGTCACTAGATTGTTTGTAAAAGCGTCTCGTTATAATGATAAAGATGATAACAGATATCAGCAGATATGTGCAGAAATAGCTAATGATATCTTGTCTAATAATACTGATGGCAATCTGATGAGTTTGAGTGAAATAAATAGGCTCATAAAATCAAAATCTTCCGAACATAAACTTCCTAGTATCCCAAAATATGCTGAGATAAACCGTTTTATCCCAATTAATAGTCAATATAAAAGACTCTTAAGGAAAAAGCCAATGAAAACTCAATCCGGTATAGCAGTCATTACAGTTATGCCGATGCCTTACGATTGTCCCCATGGGAAGTGTATCTATTGTCCTGGTGGAAAGGAATACAATACACCTCTAAGTTATGTGGGTACTGAACCATCTACCAAATTTGCTCAAAAGGTAAAATATGATTCTTACGAACAGGTCCGTTATAAAATAATGCAATTGATGGAAGGTGGTCATGAGGTTAGTAAAGCAGAGTTAGTAATAGTTGGAGGAACGTTTCCTTTTTATCCCAAGGATTACCAAATTTATTTTGTTAAAAGGTGCTATGATGCTCTCAATTCAGTCAAACATGGAGAATATCCGATCCAAGTACCATATCAATATCCTAGTAACTTAGATAAGTATACTACTCTTTCTATAGATAATAGTTCTCAAGAAGAAAGGCTGCCTAAATTTGATTCACTGTTGCAAACACTCGATAAGGCAAAGCAACAAAATGAAACCGCCCTTGTAAGATGTGTTGGTCTCACCATTGAAACAAAACCCGACTATTGCAAAATGGATCATATCAATTTGATGCTAGAACTTGGAACAACCAGGATTGAACTAGGAGTTCAGTCACTTAATGATACTGTTTTTAAAATGGTCAATCGAGGTCATACTATCCAAGATGTCTATAGAGCTTTTTATGAAGCCCGCAATTCAGGTTATAAGATTGGCGCTCATATGATGCCTGGTTTACCCGGATCTTCTTTGAACAGGATTTGAATGATTCAAGGATCTTGTTTGAGGATGAAAGATTAAAACCAGACATGTTAAAAATCTACCCTACACTCGTAGTACGAAATACAGGACTCTATAAATTATATAAAGAACAAAAATACAATAGTTACTCTACAAACCAACTTGTGGAACTTTTGGTAGAAATAAAAAAAATTATTCCTCCATGGGTAAGGATAATGAGAATACAGAGGGAAATCGAAGCTCCTGATATCATCTCAGGCCCTAAAATGGGAAACATTAGACAGAAGGTGCTAGAAGAATTAAAAAGACAAAGAATAAAGTGTAAGTGTATACGCTGTAGAGAAATAGGACTATATGAAAGCCGAGTAGAATTTTCAAACGATGATGTTTTGTTATTTCGAACAGAATATAATGCAGCTAACGGGAAGGAAATTTTCTTGTCTTTTGAGTTAAGGGATAGAATGCTCCTCTTAGGCTTCCTTCGACTGCGAATCATGTCTGATCCTCTTAGAAAAGAATTGCAGTCAGAGCCTGACTTTATGTCAGGATCCAGGAACAACGATATCCTTGATTTGACAGACAAATCATATAGCTCCGCAATTGTACGAGAACTACATGTCTATGGGGCTGTCGCAAAAGTGGGAGAACAGGTTAATAGGAAACTATCTACAACTGATAATAAAAAATCCAATACGATGCTCAGAATTGGTGACAACTCTAATGATAATTTTCCGACTGTTCTTAATCCCGTTGCCATTGAAAGTGGTTTGGTTGGTAATAATCAAATCAAATATCAACATAAGGGTTTAGGTAGAGGCTTGTTAGCAGAAGCTGAAAAAATCTGCAGAGAAGAATATTGTTTGAAAAAAATTTCGGTTATAAGTGCAGTAGGTACCAGAGATTATTATAGAAAATTTGGATATACTAATAATGGTCCGTATGTTACAAAATTATTATAGGAATAATGAGTAGTTCTCCTGAAAATATAATTGGCAAAGGAACCTGGATTGATAAGATTGCATACACAATAATTGAGCGGGAAAAAAAACTAGGCAGGTCAACGGCAAACATCAAGGTTGAGAGTGGGTTAGGAGCATCCGGGATTCCTCATATCGGAAGTATGGGCGACGCTGTAAGAGCTTACGGGATTTCTTTGGCCTTGAAGAATCTAGGTTATTCGTCAGAACTAATAGCTTTCTCAGATGACCTAGATGGGTTAAGGAAGGTACCAGCTGGGTTGCCCAAATGGTTGGAAAATCACATTTGTAAGCCAGTATCTACCATTCCCGACCCATTTGGTGATTGTCATGAATCTTACGGACAACATATGAGTAGTTTGCTTTTAGAAGGGTTAGACTCGGCAGGAATAAAGTACACCTTTAAGAGCGGAACCCAAACTTACAAAAGTGGAATACTAACAGAACAGACTCACAAAATTCTGTTAAATAGCAAATTAATTGGAGACAAAATTGCAGAATCTACGGGTCAACAAAAATATCTCAAATTTCTACCTTATTTTCCTATTTGTGAAAAATGTAACAGACTTTATGTCGCTAACTCAATTGACTATTTAGAAAATGAGAGAGCTGTGACTTATTCATGTACCGGTAACACGATTGGAAAGAAATTAATTCAAGGGTGCGGACATTCCGGTCAAGTAAAAATTGAAAGTGGAAATGGAAAATTGGCCTGGAAAGTTGAATTTGCAGCACGTTGGCAAGCTTTTGACATCAAATTCGAAGCCTTTGGCAAAGACATTATGGATTCTGTAAAAATAAATGATTGGATATCTGATGAAGTCTTAAAATTTAGTCATCCTTTGCACGCAAAGTATGAAATGTTTTTAGACAAAGGTGGTAAGAAAATAAGTAAATCTGCTGGAAATGTCTTGACTCCACAAATGTGGTTAAAATATGGAACACCTGAATCACTTCTCTTATTACTATATAAAAGAATTTCAGGAACTAGGCATGTTGGCATTGACGACATTCCTTTACTCATGGATGAGTACGATTTATTCGAGGATATTTTCTATAGAAAAATAAGTGAACCAAATGATAGCAAACGGCTGAAAATAAATGGAGTTTACGAGTATATTAATCACCTTCTTCCGCCAGCAGACGATTCCTCCTCTATACACATACCCTATAGGATACTAATACAACAGGCAAATTTGTTTAATAACCAAATCCAGGATTCAGAAATGCTGTTAAACGCTATATTTGATAGGCTCAAGAAATATAGGCTGGTAAAGGAAGAAGACATCAAGAAAAAGGACTTGATTAATAAAATAACCCTTGCTACAAATTGGGTAAGAGATTTTACTGACTTGACAGGAAGTGAGGGTGAAACCGAAGGTAGTAAAGTCGATGAAAAAGTTGAAATGAACAGTATTCAGAAAGAAGTAATATCCAAAATAGGAAATCAGTTATCTAGCCTGGCATCAACCTTAGCCAAAAAGAGAGATAATTCTAAAACTCTAGATGACGATTTAGCCCAAGAAGTACAAACCATAATCTTTAATAGCGCAAAAAGCAACAATCTTCAGCCAAAAGAGATATTCAAATTATTGTACAAGATATTAATAAACACAGAAAAGGGTCCAAGGCTTGGGAACTATATTGTGGACCTTGGAATTGATAACGTGGTAAAAGTGTTAGAAAAGAGAACGTGACTTTCTAGGAACGAGCTGGCCACTTTTCAATTTTGTGCGAATTATGATTAACAATGTCGATCAATTCACTCCAGGTTTTTAGAGATAATCTCTTTAAATATCAAAATTTGATCATTGTAATTGGATTAATTATCTCATTTTCTGGAGGCAGCTGGGACATAACTTTCCATATTTTAAGCCAGACTGAAAGTTTCTTTTCATATCCACACACTTTGGTTTATGCTGGAATTTTTATAGTAATTAGTACATTTTTTATTAATTTAGGTAAAAATATTTCGTACAAGAATCCGCATAGAAAAGGTAATTACCTAATGTTATTAGGAGCATTCTTAATTCTTGCAGCAGGGCCATTTGATTTCTCATGGCACCTAAGGTTTGGCCTAGACGGGCTTCTCAGCCCGCCTCACGTTACTTTGTTGACTGGGTGGATGTTAGTTGGACTAGGTAATCTTAGGATTACAAATAATTTGATTGATTCAACCCTCATGCAAAACAAGAAATTAAACAACAAAGACTTATCAGGTATTGAAGACCCAAGCTATCAGGATTTTGATAACTTAAGCTCCTTAAATCCCTCAAATAACATGCTAGCCAAGAATGAACAAACACTCCTTAAGATTCAACTCATTCTCAACCTTTCTATTATTTTGGTAATTTTGTCTGGATTTATCTATTTTTTTTCGCTACCATTTTCAGAAACTCAATTTTATAATTACAACCCAAATCCACTAGTTGCTTTATTTTTCTATGGTTTTGGGTTCCCATTCTTGCTTTTTCAGCTTTTTTATTAGCATATTGAAAAATTATCCGGATTTTAATGAAACGGTTCTTTTGGTGGGATGTTTTTATATAATAATCATGCTTTTAACTCAGATCCTCTCTAATCCATTCTTGTTTGGGTTTTTTCGGTTTTCATGGTACTATATTTTAAACATAATACCATTTGTGATTATTTATCTACTCAACAAAACACAAACAAGAAAAACATTTACTGAAATAAATTTTCCACCACTATCATCAGGGATTATGAAAAATAAGTCAAAAAAATGTAAACGTCCAAAAATCTATATCTTTTATGCATTGATTCTAGCGATTTTTTCATTTACAATTTGCTTCCCACTAAATACTTACATACTAAACGAAGAACTTTACGGATACTTGGTATATCAGAATTTGGTTTCCAAAGTATATGCTCAACTATTCGCAGACTATTTCATTATTATTATGAGTATGTCTATAGTTGGCGGGCTTTTAGGATATGGTCTGGTGACGAGTGGTGGAAGAATAGTTGACCCTTCAAAGCATATGGTGATTCAAGTGCATCATTATTTTACAGAGCTAAGACGTAAAGACCGATAAGTTCTTTCTAAACTCTACAGAATTAGAAAATACAAGTTGTGCTAAAATTGATGATAAAATATATCTTGTGCGCCTCTTATATCCGAACATGAGAAACAACAGGATGCCACCCATTTCTAACATCATCTCAGAATCTAAAGAAGAAAGGGTTATACTCTATAGAAGGTTCTTCGCGGAACTGAGATTAAATAGGTTACATTTTCAATTATTAATCCTAAATTATTTCTCTAATGTGGATATACCAGATAATAGTCAATCTTTTAGAAAGGAGCTTGAAAACTATTTTACTTTCTTTAAAAAAATGGATAGTTGGCTTGAGACTTTAAAGCAGGAAGGATTGTACCCCGAGTTTAAAGAACAATGCCTAGATGAGATAAAGGCCATAGAACAGATTATCCAAAGCTATGAAGGCAAAATGAAAACCTAAACAGTGGGTTTTTGATCGAATTCTCTAATATACGCAAGCACTGCATTAGCTATTTTTTCGTGATCTGCTTCTATCTCTAATGATAGTCTAATTATGTGACCATTGATTGGAAAAGAAAGCATTTTAATTTTTTTCCTGACAGTTAAAGAATAGACCACCTCCCCTAATTTAGAGTCAAAATCAGTATGTAGTTTCGAAATTAAGGCAAATTCCATGTAAATTTTTACAGATTCAGTTTCAGATTCGAGTGAAATTTTCCCTGGTCTCATTCCACCGTACACCAATCTTCCCATATCATCTATCAAACCAACGAATCTGATGGTCGGATCTAAGCCTATAATAAAATCATAAATGGTCTTATAGTCAAATTTATCATCTCTTATCAATACTTTCACCGACTAAATTCAAATGCCAGACCAACATATTTATCTTTGGAAATAATTGTCATGAATCTTCTTTTGGATGCCTGCATCACATTCTTTAAACTGATCTGACCAGTCTTGAAATCTATAGTTCCACAGGGTTTTAATCTATGACCTATTAATATGACAACATATACGATCTTCTAACTTGAGAGCAAAGATAAAAAAACATAGCCTCCTGCCTTGATAGTATCGGCCATTGATCTCGGAGATAAAAAGAACAAGAACACAAGTAATGAGTAACCTTTTCATCTCCCTTAACTTGCAGATGAAGTAGCAACCAATCTTATCTTTTCTTGTCGAAAACTAATCATAGTATTACATCAAAATTAAAAAGTAAAAGTGAGGTTTGCTGACTATGGATTAAAGCATCGCCCCACTTTTACTGATGCGTGCCGATCCGTCAAGACCAGTTCGTATTTTAGAATAATTATTAAACTATAAATACAGTGATCATCATGTCATCTATTTAGTGCAGAATTTGACGTATGCAAATCAGTTAAAAAAAGTGAATGACTACACTCGTTCATTATTCCACACTAAAAGGTATATCATGATAAACCTGATAAAATGATTTAACTAATACAATAGGACTTTATGGGTAATCTAGGACCTATCGTTGAGAAAATATAGGAAATGAGACAAAAATAATCACCTGTCCTATGTTTTATTTATGTCTACCAATAAGCATTTTAGAGACAAGAAGTTAGTTTATCTTGAATCGTCAATCATATCATAATTTGAAAGTTTTCTAGGCTTTGCCTTTGTAATTTGTCCTTTTAGATATTTTCATATCAGTCTTGTTTTACACAATCACGGTAGATAAAAGTTAAATTTGATAATGCGCTACAAATTATATTTAAGGTTCATTCAATGAAATACAATCAAATGCAAAGGGGATTTAAGGTATTAATTTTAAGTGGTGCTCTTTTTTTGTCTTCAATAATTGTGTTCTTTACTTGGGGTATGTCTTTTAGTGGCATGTTCATTCAGAATAATCCGAGTCTCTCTACCAACCAGATAACACTTGATCCCTAACGGCCTATAATTCCAGCATTTTCATTAATTCTACTGACAAGCTACTTACTATTACCATTGATTCTACTGACAATGATCAGTTAGTACTGAATGAATTGGTAACAGATCCTAAGGGAAAAATAGTATCCAACTCTACCTTTCAAAAGACCTATTTTTCTACTGTAACTCCAAATTCAACTGGAAGATATGATATTTCGGTGTTTAACATGGATCAAAATAACAAGGCCTCAGTTTACCTATTTTTTGGGAATTTACCATTTTTAAAGGACAATGGTGAAATAGACCTAAGTAGCTTCGGCGGCTTGGTTTTAGGAGTAATATTATTTATTGCGGGATTAGTAAGTTTTGTTATTGGCATAATTTTATATCTTAAAGATAGGAACAAGGAAAAATACCATGGCTTCATACCAAGATAGGACCCCAGTCCCTCAATATTGGAGCTATGGGATAAACAACATATGCAAGAAATGTTAACAACCGGCAAGATGGAAAATAGTGTTAAACCAGACCTGATTATGGAAATATGGATTGGCTAAAAAACGTTGTTTGAGTCATTTGATTGTCTCAGGATAATAACACTCCATTGACTAAGCTCTCTAGAGGGGAAAAACCAAGATAGTTGATCTAAAATATTCGCAAAATTCGGGGTTGATAAATTACTTTCAATAAAATTTTCAAGTGGGGTCAGTGATAGGGGTTAAAGAGAATATCTATACTTTATTGTCAACAAAAAATGAATTTAGTCGCCGCCGCTTTGGCCTAAGACGTTGTGACCGAAGTTTTGTTGGTTTTGGAAGTTGAAATTGTTACCAGATAAAAATTACCGCCACCGCCGACAGATTGACTGCTTTGTTTGTTGGATTGTTTTTGTTCGATCTTTTGGCTTGCTTTATTCCCGCCTGCTGAAGCGTCTTGAGAAATTGCTAATGGTGCTACGATTAATGCGAATGCAATTATGACTGCACTACATGCTAGAACTGTTTTTGTGTTCATGTGTATCTTATTTAGAATAAGACACAAAAATATAAAGATTATTATATTGGAAATCAAACCCAAATTAATACATATTCATCTTTTAAGCAAATAAAATAGAAAATGCTACTGGTATATAAGACCATTACAAACTAAGGTAATAATTTAAGATACATTTGATTATTTAAATTATATGCAAAATTTTATCATTTCTTTTAAATAGAACTTTGTTACATATTAGTATAAAATAACTTGAACGGTACAATCTAAATTCATAAAATAAAAATAGTTTTGAATATTTAAATCGAACTTATTTTTTCAATCTGTAATCTTTTTTAATAACTCCTAACTATAACTGATATTGGAAGATAACAAAATTTTGGAAAGTATGTTCCCCTCAGACATACTACCAAAAGTGTATCCAAAGGAACCTACACCTCAGGAAAAATCAGAAATTGACGATGTGCTAGGTAGTAATATTTTTAACGTCATGCTAAATAGACGTTCACAAAGAAAATTTGAGGAAAGAGAAATAGAGGATTGGAAAATCGATATAATTTTTGCTGCAGCTGACACGGCCCCCACTGCCGGTGGATTCCAAGGTTTTGAAATTTATCATATCAAAAACACTCAATTAAAACATGACCTGATAAAAGCTGCTAATAACCAACCTTATGTAAATGCACCATTAGTTTTGGTGTTTTGTTCTAACCCCTCACGAATTAAGTTAAATTTTCATCCGGAAGTGATAAATAAATTTTCTATTCAAGATGCCACTCTTGCTGCTGGCTATGCCCAATTAGCTTCTCATGCATTAGGATTAAGCTCCATATGGATAGGCATGTTTAATGAACACTTACTGAAAGAAGTAGTTGGTACTGATTTAGCACCTTCCTCTATCTTATGCATGGGATATCCAAAGAAAATGCTAATTCCCAAACCAAAGAGAAATCTTACAGATTTAATACATACTGTCTAGTTAAAGTATCAAAATACAACCATGGTAGTTTAGATGAGAGCTACATTTATTTTCTAAGGGCTAGAAATAATCCAGGTCTAGCATTATCTATTTAGGTTACTGACTCACAATCCAAACTAGATATGAAGTAGGAGGTACAGGAAACATGTGTTCAAGAACAAATTATTATCTAATTTAGTCAATTCACTATGATAGCATTAGTTAAAAAAGGATTCAAAAAAAGGTAAGGAATGTAGCAGTTTATTGATTTTTGTATATTGCGGTATAGGGTAAATCAAACGATTCATACAATTCTGACACACCAGTATTTGGATTCCTATCAAATTGGTGGCTCAAATCCAATTTATCTTGAAATATTTGCTTTGGTGAGGATTCGATTGATTCTTTGTTCTTATCAGCGTTTGTTTTAAGTGGCTCATCTGATTCTGTGCCCTTGTTTAGGTTGATTGGTTTAATGATGTGGTCATCTGGTGATGCTACAGCTGGACCTGCTGTGAGAACACTGTTGGCCTCGCTTTTCACTCCACTACTTTTATCAACATCTTCATCATCATTTGAAGAACTTTTCACTCCACTACTTTTATCAACATCTTCATCATCATTTGAAGATGCAGAATCGTCACTCTCAGATTTCAACCCCGAATTCTTTGATACTTTATCCACTTTTTCATCACACGACTTTGTATTCTTCGTGCTAAGATCGTTAGATCCATTTGCAATCTCTTTACAATTCAAAATGTCGTCAAGGGCCATTGCCGTGGAAACCTGACTAAGTCCAATTGAGATTGCTATGGAAAATATTGCTACTACTAGAACACCTGCGTTTTTTGTAGAAAAACTTTTAGTACTGGTCATAGACACTCAGGATTTGATTTTTATACTTTCGATCAAATTTGAAGACTGTAGCAGTAAAAAATTGCTAACTAAATCTATTTAGTAATTCTTCTAATTAAATCAATCAGGCCAAAACAATTTTGAAATACAGTTCAGATTTGGATTGAGATATATTGAGAATTCTATTGTATATGCATTTATTGTTAACAACATGAGACTGCATTCCTCATCTCTATGCGAAAATAATTATGTGTCAACAATCCTAAACACCCTTTCCCTAATAGAATGTATTCGTAATCGAAATTGTGATATTTTAATGGTTTGTCCTACATAATAGCTTTATAAATTTACCTAGATTAGGATAAATACTAAATAGAGTACAAGAGTTAGATGATACAACAGACAAACATCAGCATCGGTATAGAGAAAGAAAAGGTAACCAAATTGAAGAAGATTATCAATGACCTGTTTGAATCCGGATCTATAAATTCAAATGAGATGGAAGATTTTATCAAATTTACACTATTTATTGTTTTTGATGAATATGAAAAGAATATATCTTCATTGAAAAAATTTTATTCAATGAACTTAACAAAGTATCTAGAAGATAAAGAACATCAAACTCAGACAGGGTCCTAATGATTTATCAACGAGGATAAATATAACAATTAATACTTCTTTATGAAATTTGGAGGAAAATATGACTTTGACCGGCCTAAAAAAATAAGGAAAATCAAGCCAACAATCTATTCTAGTAATGAAACACCGTATCGCCAATGGTTTTCTTCCAATCAGAACGGATACCTGGCTTTCCTTTTAATTTTTCAACATAATTAAATGCAGAAATCCCTGCGGCCGCACCGTCACCGCATGCCGCTACGATCTGCTTATAAGGAATGTTAGTTGCATCGCCAGATGCAAAAATGGCAGGGTGAGAGGTCTTTCCTCCATCAGTAACTTCGATTTCACCTTTGGTGTTAAGTTTTATAAGATGTTTTACAAAATCTAAATTTATCTTTGATCCCATTTCAACAAATAAACCATCGACATTTATCATTTTTTCTACACCTGCATTGTCTTTGATTTGGATTTGTTGCAAAGAGTTGTTACCTGAAACTAGGGTTACCATGCTGTTTGGGATTAGTTCAACGTTATTTTTCTTCTTAATAGATTCGATCATATCCCTATCTCCCCCCAGTTGACCACCTCTGTAAATCAGGTAAACCTTTGACGCCATTCTAGACAACAGTATTCCCGATTCTAAAAGATACCCACCAACTCCAACTGTAGCAGTAGTTCTGCCTTGATAAAATGGAGCATCACATTTTGTGCAATAATGAACACCCTTGTTTTGAAATTGGATTTCATTCTCAACACCTAAATTATTTGGAACTTTCCCTGGGGCAAGAATTAATGATTTTGTAAGATATTCGGAACGTCCTGTTTTTACCTTCAAGTCCGTACTTCCTTCGACTTGATCGACCTTTTCCACAGTATCAAAAGTCATTTCACCGTTGAAAGTCAAATATTGATTTTCCAAAGTTTTAGCAAGTAGTGGGCCACTTGACATCATGGTTCCAGGATAATTCTCAAGTTTAGGAATCAGATTCATCTGCCCTCCCAAATCCTTTGAAATTAAAAGGCATTTGGTCCTCTGTCTTGCCACAAATATGCCAGCTGAAAGTCCAGAAGGACCTGCCCCAACTATAATAACTTCATATTCTTCTATTGACAATATCAATCAATACTCCATATTCTACCTTAAGCAAACATTCCTTGTCTTTTCTTATGAAACAGATATCAATGTTGTCATGTTCTCTACTCCATCGATAAGTGGTAACTTTTCGTCTATCTCGCCCTTTACTTGTTGCAAATTATCCGATTCAAAAATGATCAGTAGATCATAAATTCCATATACAGATTTCACTGTCTTTACTGTAGATAGCTGTTTTATTTGATCTATTACGCTAGATTGTTTCTTATAATTAACATTCAATAATACATAGGCTTCACTCAAAATAATCTGTAAGTATGCTATTGCCTTTATTAATAAAGATTGATATGTTGCGAAATATATTCATTCTATGCAATTATTATTTCAGAATTTTTATACATTTAATATTTCAAATCAAGTTTTTTTACATGATCCAATCCAAATTTCACAGCAGGAAAGTAATTTCTATTTGAAATTGTGGGCTCAAAACTGATTTTGCCTTTATATGAAATTTCTTTTAAGGTTTTTACTATCATGTCAAAATCAATATGACCAAATCCTGGCATCTTCCTGTTATTATCAGCAAAGTGCATATGAGAAAGACTATGTTGAGAATTAAGAATTGTATCCATAAAAGAATCTTCTTCAATATTCATATGAAAAGTATCTAGCATGAGTTCTAATTCATCACATTTTTCGATTAGCGGTGTTACGTCTAAATAATTACTACAGTAAGGTGTTGAATATCGGTTGAGTGGCTCGACCATCAAAGATACATCCACTTCTCTAGCGATTTTCAAAAGACGGTTTAATAAAGGGACACAACTTGACAACACAGTTGTTTTGTTATTTGCCTCGACGTTCCTATGAGTAACGTCGAAAGAATAAATCGGATCTGAAAACAGACATAAGTTAATTCGTTTTCCTTCAAAATAATTACATAATTTAATGCACTTTAGCACATATTCTTCAGAATATTTCAGTATTGATTTATCTTTACTTAGGAGGCGTCTTTTCCATCCATTTGAACTCGACCTCCCCCACATCCCAGTGATCCCTATTACTTTTATGTCAAATGAATTCAAGACATCCCTAAAATGATCCCAGTCCATATCGTCTGGTTCCCCATACAACTCACTTCTGTCAAACCTAATCGGCTTAGATTTTCTAAGGTTTCCATCTCATTTTTTGAATATTTAGAAATGAAGATAAAGTAATAGAGTATGAAAATGTCATTTTATTCTTGATTTAATTAATAATATTATTTTCTCCTAAAATGCAATCTAATTTTTCTATCCTCTTATACAAAGTTCTTTCTTACTATTTCAAAAATATCCAAACAATTAATTACTGGATGTCCGTCGAAAATTTCTTTGTCAATATGTTCTATTTTTTTGTTTGATACGAATGCAGACAAGCCTTCCCCTGATTCAATGTTGAACGGTCTTCCATGGGACCCTCTAATTAGGCTAGTATTTGTTGAGATGCATTTTCTTTTAGGGTCGATGAATAGATCTAGAGGGTCATATCCTGGTTTTCTATGAATATCCACTGTTTTAGTAAAGCTGGGTGCTTTATCAATATCATTATCTGGAGTATCACCAGTATATGAGTTCTTAATTTTATGATCATCATACCACCAGTAGTAACTAAACCATTTGTCCTTTTCCGCTATGGCAATGAGTTCTCCACTTCTCGCATGATCAATGTTAAGGTTTTGTTTTTCTTTCTCATCACAAACTATATCGATTCCACTGATATCTTCGATCGCAGTCTTAATCTTCTCTTTGTCCATATTGTTACTACTATTTATGTAAATGTGAGCTATTTGATGATCTACCATTGCAAAGGCCTCACTATATTCATAGTCGATATATTCTTTTCCCTTTATGGTTCTTACTTGAAGTAATCCCTTATCTCTTAGGATTCTATTTATTGGTATCGCATCAGTAACCTCGTTAAATCCATACTCAGAAATCAAGAGAAAATGAGTTTCATCAAAAATACCAGCTTCCTTAACCTTTTCTATAATATTACCGACGCAATTATCGATATGCTTTAAATCATCTGTTACCTGGGGACTAGAATAACCAAATTTCTGAGCGGTATAATCAAGTTGTGGGAAGTAAGCGTATAACAAGTTTGGGCGATGGTTTTTGATAGTGTATTGAACAGATTTCGTTATCCATTCAGATGACTTTATAGATGAAAATGGCCCCCAGTAGTTCATCAGATTGAACTCACCAATTTCTTTGCTTATTTCTTCGTAATAGTTTATTGGTTTAGAATAACACCACATGTCCATTTGTCCGTTTTCTAAATGGATAGGACGAGGGGTAACAACGTAGTCATTATTTGAATACATAGAGTTTTGCCAGAATAAAAGAGCTGATTTGAGAACGTTATTTTTGGTTTTTAGAGTGTCCCAAATTTTTTCTGCCTGAACAAGATTAGTAGATTGCTCCCAGAATAAAGTCTGTAAGTTTTCTCTATCAAAAAAACCATTTGAAATAATTCCATGTTCCTTTGGATATTTTCCTGTCAAAATACTTGCTTGGACAGAACATGTAACTGATGGAAACACAGGCTTCATATATCCATACTCACCGTCGTTAACAAGCAAACTTGATATGTTAGGACAATCTTGAGATGACGAAGCAATGTGGGAAACCCCTAATCCAACGAGATCTAAAATAACAATATATTTTGAACTTTTATTACTGTTGTTTGTCAAACAAGTGAATATGTTGGTCATAGTATTTATTAATCAATAGAAAATTCTGCTTTCATAAATGCATAAAATGAAATAGTAGACATTTCACTTCTCTGGTATGAGATTCCTCGTTTTAGTCAATTTGAAAATACCAAATAATTCATCCGAAATGAATTCCCCTTAATTGCATATTTTATCCAAAAAAAGAAATAAAAAATGATTAACTAAAAAAGATGTACCCAAATGCAAATCTAAGATTAGTTAGTCATTGATTAAATGTGTATTAATCAATCTTTTGTATTTTTAATAGTATCTCGCACTTAGGACAACTCAAGCCCAAGAACTTGAATAACAGATCCCCATCTTCGAATTCCTCCGTTATAAGTTGACTTAGATTTATTGCTTCCTTACAAAATGGACATTTTGCCATAATGTATGAGATATCGTAAGTTCTTATTTAAAACTAGTGAATGATCTGATTATTATAGTAAAACTGAATTTTCTTGCTTAAAACTATACATTCAATTAGTTTTTTAGTGATATTCTTATATTTGAAAATCAAGAAATTGTTTATATTATAGTTAGGTGCACCTAATATTGCATCTAATAAAGCATTGTTGTCAAGCAAAAACAACATCCAAATCCCTTGCTTGATGTCCCAATGTCTTACCTTCAAACCAATACACGTCTGGAAAATCTGGAAGTTGTTGAAAGGGTTGGCATCACATTACACCACGATTGGCAATATAACGGAAAAAAGGATGGCATCTTACATGTCACCCAATTTTCAACTTTCAACAAATGTCCTTTTAGATCTACTCATGTTTACCAAATTGTAAACATTAGAAACTTTTATCCAGATTAAAGAAAGAAAAATAGGATCATGATTTAATTACTTTTCTTAATATATAGAAGTATGAAAGGCTACCAAAAGCTAACCATTATTACAGCTATCTTAGGACTCATTATTCCCTTTATTGGGCTCTTGTTGTATTTTCTGATAAATAGCTTTGTTGGAATCCCGATTTTGGCACTTTTTGTTGGCTGGGCACTTCTAATAGCAATAGCTATAATAGGGATAAACGTAGGAGCCATTATCGCTGCATTTAAGATTAAAAATAATAGAATCGTTGGAGGCATATTAATAGCCTGCGGAGTAATGCTTTTCGCTCTAATTCAATGGTTTGCGGTACCTGCATTGGCATTATTTGTTATTGCTGGGATATTGGCCTTTAGAGAAAAGAACACCATTAGCAGTCTTAAAAGTGACAATTTAGCACCCTAGCATAATAGCCTACTATTTAGTATTTTGCAAACCATCTATTCTATTTTTTGGAAAAATACAAGAAAAGAATGTGTTCCATAAGATTCAACTGAGCAAGGGTAAAGATAAAAAAATATCCAGGTTTTGGACAGTACAACTCTCAATTCACCTCAGATGACTCTGACCTTTTTTACTCTTCGCTCATTTCCTTAGCAGCATCTTCACATTCAGACAGATCTCCGATACCTGATGATCCCTTCTTTTCGCTGCAATTATTGATATTGTAATAATGTATGCCGCTATTATCAGTTAGATATTCGCCTCTTTGTTGAGAATCTGATAGGGCATCATTGTTTGTTCCTACACTGCTAACATTAGCCTTTATAGTATCATTAGAGGATTCCAGATCGCTTTGATCTTCCAATACTCCTATACTTGTGTTAGTAGACGATAATGAATTTAATGGTGAAATACTTTGCATAGGAACATTAGTCACATTATAGCTATTACTAGAATTTCCATTTAATCTGGAATTTTCATTTGGAATGATAATTGTAGTTATAGGATTACTTTCAAAACCGCTTGCGGAGGAATTTGAAAGTGTCGAATTCTTTTCAGGTATGAAAGAAAATGCGTTATAGGATTGAATATCTGTTGACCAGATAATGATAAAAGCTGATGTTACGAAGCAACATATACTTAAAAGGAAAGCCAAATTAATAGATATATTCATGTCATATACACTTCGTGAAAACCCCTTTAAAAAAATTTGTAATCCAAATCGGCTAATTTGCATTCATATGGTATAGCTTGTAAATCCATATTTTGGATTGAAAAAGTAAAGAATTTATGTTCGATTCTAAGGACTCGTTCATGTCATGTTTATCCATCTCCCGAGTACTATGCACGGAATTGTAAGTAATGCCACAATTGACCCCGCCAGCAAGCCAATCTCGCCTGCTATAAATGCTGAATCTAATATTATGAGGAGAATTAGCATGTATTTGACCAAGAATCTCATCATAAACTCACCCTGGCTGCTATCCATTTTGGAGGCTTTACCAAATAGTAAATTGATCAAGAACAAGAATAACAAAATAAAAATTAGGAAATCCAATTTGAATGGG